>JBKPCZ010000019.1:0-5938 GCA_046727665.1 Chloroflexota bacterium | reverse complement strand
GACGCCCCGCCCGTCCACGACGCGGTGAACCAGCTCGTGCCTGTTGCGCGCGCGAAGGTCAGCATGCGCATCCCGCCCGGTCAGGACGCGACGAAGGCGCTCGACGCGCTCGTCGCGCATCTCGAGAAGAACGTGCCGTGGGGCGCGGAGCTGCACATCGAGCGTCATCCGGTCGGCGAGCCGTTCGCGACGAAGACCGGCGGCCCGGCGTACCGCGCGATGCACGCCGCGCTGTCCGAGGCCTGGGGCACGAAAGCGGTGGACGTAGGCTCGGGCGGCAGCATCCCGTTCCTGTTCGACTTCGCCGAGCTCTTCCCGAAGGCGGAGATCCTCGTCACCGGCGTCGATGATCCGCAGTCAGGCCCGCATGGTCCTGATGAGGGACTGCACCTCGCGGAGTTCGAGCGCGTGTGCCTTGCGGAGACGCTGTTCCTTTCGAAGCTCGCCGGTCCGTAACCCTCGTACCGCCGAGATCGGATCTCGGCGGTACGAGTTGCGCTCGAGTCGCTGGTACTACGCCCCTGCGGGACTCAGCACCGCACCGAGCTGCCGCGCCGTCGCGGCGATCCAGCCGATCGCGATGAGGACCGCGAGCGCGATGATGCCGACCCGGTCCATGACTCCGGCGGCCGGCGCGCCGTAGATCACCTGTGCGAGCGGGTCGAATACCGCGGTCCAGCCCGCGACGACCGCGACGATGGTGAAGAGCGCGAGCACGCCGGCCACCGACGCGATCGCCGTTGGGAGCATGGCGCGCGGCGCGGTCGGGTCTGTGCCGAAGCCGCTGACGACGCACATCCCGAAGCCGACGGCCGCGAGCGCGATGAACGCGGCGCGATCGCTACCGAGGAAGGACTGCGTGCCGGAGAGCGTCGCGTATACGATGAGCGCGGCGAGGATCGCGAGAGCTGAAGCGAGGAAAGTACCGAGGGGGATCTGTCCGACCTGCATCTTGTGCCTCCGAACGGAACGTTTGTCGCGTCCATCGTTCGACACAGCCCTCGTCCTGGTAAGGGCCGGCGGTCACCTTCCGCTGTCAGGCGTTCGATGTCACTCCTGTCGGCGTGTTCACCGACGCAGCGCGATCGGCGGATGCCGCACCGCGGACGAAGAACGCGATGAGCGCAAGTGCGACTCCACCCACGACGATGCCCGGAAGGTATGAGGCCGGTGTCGTTGGCGCGCCTGTCGCGTCCACGCCGAGCACCGTGATCGCCGAGAGCCCGATGAGGTACGCGGCCGCCTGTAGCAGGAGACCCGGCGCGACGACATAACCGAGCGGCTCGCGGCGCCAGAGGAGCACGCCGCCGATCAGCAGCGCCGGCAGCTGGATCGTCAGGTCGAGCGTCCAGACGACATGCGCGATCGGATCGACCGGCGCAGCCGATACGAGCGTCGACACGATCATGGCCGTCCACAGCGCAATGAAAAGCCCGGCGAGCGCGACGAGGAAGCCGCCGACGAACCGGCGCGGCACGACACCGTCGAGCGCATCGCGCACCGCGGGCGCATCGACGCTCACGACGATACCGATGATGGCGTAGACGCTCAGCGTGACGATGAGCAGGTACGGCAGGAAGAAGACATTGAACGGCGCGCCGAGCACGTAGAAGGCGTAGTCGTAGACCACGTAGAAGAGTGCGCCTGGCCACAGCACGATGCCGACGAGTGCGCCGCGGCGGACGAGCCACATGGCGCCGAGGAGCAGGGGCAGGCCGACCAGCAGATTGAGCAGATCCTGACCCACGAAGGCCGGCAGGTACCTCGGGTCCACCGCGTAGAGGCCCCCGGCGCCGAAGATGAGACCGGCGACAGACGTCACCGCGATGAGCGCCGCGACGACGAGCGACACGACGTGAACGAGCGTGAGATCTCTGGTGACGGGCAGCGCAGCGGCGGATGTCTTCAACGCGGAACTCCCTACAACAGCGTGCGCAGGGCGACGACCACCACCGCGACCACGGCCGCGACGAGACCCGAGAGGATCGCGGTGCGCCGCAGGCTGGGATACAAGACGAGCCCCACGACGAACAACGCCACCGCGACCGCGGCGGCGACGTAGCCGTTGGTCAACGATGCGAGGAACAGCAGAGCGATGACTGTGGCGAGGTACAGCCGATCTATGAGGCGACGGGCTTCTGTCATGCGAGACCTCCTTCTGGGTCGTCGTTATGCGTTGTCGAGGTGCCGCTCGTCCGGGCCGATGTAGAGCTGCCGGGGCCGGGCGATCTTCTGGTCGGGGTCGAGCAGGCCCTCCTGCCACTGCGCGAGCCATCCCGGCGTGCGCCCGATCGCGAACAACACCGGGAACATCTCCACCGGGAACCCCATCGCCTGGTAGATCAGGCCCGAGTAGAAGTCCACGTTCGGGTACAGCTTGTGGCTCACGAAGTACTCGTCCTCGAGCGCGATCTTCTCGAGCTCGAGCGCGATGTCGAGCAGCGGGTTCCGCCCGGTGACCCGGAACACATCGTCGGCCACCTTCTTGATGATCCGTGCGCGCGGGTCGTAGCTCTTGTAGACGCGGTGACCGAACCCCATCAGGCGCAGCTCGCCCTTCTTCACCCGCTCGATGTGCTCCGGGATCCGCTCGACCGAGCCGATGTCTTCGAGCATGCGCAGCACCTGCTCGTTCGCACCGCCGTGCAGCGGCCCGTAGAGCGCGCCGACGCCCGCCGCCACCGCCGAGTAGGGGTCGGAGCGCGAGCTGCCCACCACACGCACGGTGCTCGTCGAGCAGTTCTGCTCGTGGTCGGCATGGAGGATGAACAGGACCTCGAGCGCGCGCTCGAGGATCGGGCTCGGCTCGTACTTGAGCTCCGTCGTCTTCCACATCATGCCCAGGAAGTTGCCGGTGTAGCTCAGGTCGTTGTCGGGATACGAGTACGGCAGACCCACGGCGTGGCGGTACGCGAACCCGGCGATCGTCGGCACCTTCGCGATAAGGCGGACGATCTGCTTCTGCCGCGAGACAGCGTCGGAGATCCGCTTCGCCTCGGGGTAGAACGTTGAGAGGGCGGCCACCGTGCTCATGAGGATCCCCATGGGGTGCGCGTCATGCCGGAAGCCATCGATGAACTTCTTGATGTTCTCGTGGATGAAGGTGTGATGCGTGATCTCGTCCTGCCACTCCGCGAGCTGCTGGTCCGTCGGCAGCTCACCCTGGAGCAGGAGGTATGCGACCTCGAGGAAGCCGCACTGCTCGGCGAGCTCCTCGATCGGGTAGCCGCGGTAACGGAGGATCCCGGCGTCGCCGTCGATGTACGTGACGGCACTCTTGACCGCGGCCGTCGCCATAAAGCCGGGGTCGTACGTCAGCAGTCCCGGGTCATCGGCGGCAGTCCGGATCTTGTTGAGCTCGGTCGCGCGGATCGCGCCACCTTCGATCGGGATGACGTACGTCTTTCCGGTCCGGTCGTCGCGGACCGTGAGCGAGTCGGCTCGGTCGGTCTCATGCGGCAGCGCTACGGGCGCAGGGTGGGTCTCGATCGCCATGGCGGAGGCCTCCTAGCGGTCAATTGAGACGGCGGCGACGGCCCGGCCGTCGCAGACGATGAAGGAGCCGCTTCCGTCCATCACACGCAGGTGGGGACAGCCCACGCACTCGTCGACGTCGATGTCGGCACGCCGGGCGCGACAGAAGACACGACCGTCCGTGACGTGCGAGCGACCAGCGTTCTGGCGGCGCGTGAACCATCGCTGGTGGAACAAGAGATCGGGGACCAGCGCAGCGCCGATGTACGCCGCCGCGACCAGACCCAGGAGCGCCGCAGCCGTCCAGACGATGGGCTCGATCCCAGATGTCACCCTCGCATCCTCGACCGCCGTCACAGGCTGGCGAAGGGCCGAAGGTCACGGAGAGAGGGCCTAAGTGGCCCAAGTTCCTAGGGGCCGCCGGTGCCTTCGCGCGTCGGCGCCGTCAGTCGACGATGAGGGCCGTGACCATGCCGAACATGCCTGTCGAGCCCTCGGCATGGTTGAGGATGTGACAGTGGAACGCCCACACGCCAGGCTCGTCGGCGACGACGATCGCGTCCCAGCGCTCGCCCGGCGCGACGTTGATCGTGTCGCAGCGGAAGGGCTGGGGGAGGGGGTATCCGTCGCGCGCGAAGACCTCGAATGTGAGGCCATGGAGGTGTGCGGGATGGATCATCACGCCCTCGTTCATGAAGCGGAAGCGGATGCGCTGGCCGAGCTTCGCGGTGTACGGGAAGGTCGCGGGGAAGCCCTTGCCATTGATGGTGAGGCCGCCGAGCTGATCGTTGAAGATGAACAGCTCGTCCTTGTCGTGCTTCGGGTCGGTCGCCGGGTCCTTCGGCATGACCAGCAGGGGACCCAACATCCCGCGGCCGACCTGCTCCGTGGCGTTGTGGTGCGAGTGATACATGTGGCTGCCAAAGGGCTTCGCGACGAAGTCGTAGACGAACGTCTCGCCGGGTTTGATGGTCGGCTGGGTGATGAACGGCACGCCGTCCATCTTGTTCACGACGCGCTGGCCATGCCAGTGGACGCCGGTGGTCTGATCGGTCTTGTTGGTGACCTTGACGCGGACGCGCTCGCCCTCGGTGACACGGATGATCGGACCCGGCACCTGGCCGTTGTACGCGAGGGCGTCGACGGTCACGCCGGGCGTGACCTCCCAACGAGCCTTGTCGCAGCTCAGCTCGAACTCGCGCGCGCCGTCGACGACACGCGACGCGAGCTCCTGCAGTCCGGCGCCCTGGGTCTTGGCCGGGAAGGCCTTCACGACGGACTCGGCGTGCGCGTCGTGGTCCATGGTCGCTGCGGGTCTGGCTGTCGGTGCCACCGTGCCTGCCGCGGTGAGAGCCGGCGTCGGCGACGAGCTTGCGGCTGCGATGCGTGCCGGCGCCGCGCCGCGGCCGGTCAGTCCGAGCGCGGTCGCGGCGATGCCGCCGAGGGTCGCGAGCCCGACCGTCCCGATGAGCGTTCGGCGCGCGATCGTACCGCTGGTGTCATCCGCTTCTGTCATGTGAACACCCTACAAAGCGACGCGCCGCGTCTCCCATGGGCGAGCGGCCCATCCGGGCGGGACTTTCGTCCCTACTCTGCTCGGGACGTCAGCTAGCCCCGCCGTCGTGGCGGTCCGGACTAAAAGCGCGGCCGGCGTTTGGCCATGTACGCGGCGGCCTCGGCGCGGCGTGCCAGGCCGAGCTTGTCGAGGATGCGGCTGACGTAGTTCTTCACCGTCTTCTCCGAGAGGAAGAGCACTTCGCCGATCTCGCGGTTCGTCTTTCCCTCGGCCAGCTGCTCCAGGACCTTGCGCTCCTGGTCGGTGAGTGAGCCGAACGCGGGGTCCTCCTCGTCGCGGCCCCGCCGCACGCGCTCGAGCACTTTTCCGGTGACGTCGGGATCGAGGAGCGACCGACCCTGGGCGACCGCGCTGATGGCATCGATGACCGCCTGGCCGCGTGTCTGTTTCAGCAGGTATCCCGCCGCGCCAGCCACGATCGACGCGAAGAGCGCCTCGTCGTCAGCGTACGACGTCAGCATGATGACCTTCGTCTCGGGCCTCGCTTCACGGATCGTGCGGCACGCCTCGACGCCGCTGCCGTCGGGAAGCCGAACGTCCATCACGATGACATCGGGCTTCGACTTCGCCGCCATCTCGATGGCCTCGGCGGTCGTGCCAGCTTCGGCGACGACCAGCATCTCCTTGTGGCGGCCGATGAGGGTGCGCAAGCCCTCTCGGACGACCTCATGGTCGTCGACGAGCATGACCCGGACCTGGGACTCAGCCATTCCTCTCCTCCATCGCGGGCAGCTCCAAGCGTACTCGCGCGCCGCGGCCGGGCTGGCTCTCGACGCGTAGCGTGCCACCGACGGCGAAAGCGCGCTCGCGCATGTTGTGCAGGCCATGCCCGGTCGACGTCGCTTCGAAGTCGAAGCCGACGCCGTCGTCGGCGATCTGCAGCACGAC
>JBKPCZ010000018.1:0-6507 GCA_046727665.1 Chloroflexota bacterium | reverse complement strand
GTACGAGCAGCAGATGTGCGTCGGCTGCAACGCGTGCGACACGGTCTGCCCGGTCGGCATCCCGATCGCCTCGCTCATCACCGACGTGCGCGCTCTCGCGGTCCAGCGCACCGGGCTGTCGTGGCCGAAGCGCATCGCGCTTTCGCAGTGGACGTCGCCGCAGCGCATCGACCGCATGACGGGCTGGCTGTCGCGCCTGCAGGGCCCGCTCCGTCGCGGCAGTCTGGTGCGCCTGCCATTCGGTGACCTCGGCAAGGAGAAGAGCCTTCCCGCGGTCGCCGAGCAGCCGCTCCACTACCGGGCGCGCGAGATCACGCAGACGAATCCGACCGACCCGGTCGTGCGCGTCGGCCTGTTCCCCTCCTGCATCGTCGACCACTTCCTGCCGGGCGCCGGTTACGCCGCGGCCCGCGTGCTCCAGGCGCTCGGAGCCGACGTCCACGTGGTCGAGGGCCGCCGCTGCTGCGGGCTGCCGCACATGAACAGCGGCGATCGTGAGAACGCGCGCACGATGGCAAAGGAGATGATCGCCGCGCTCGAGCGCGTGCAGGCCGACTACCTCGTGGCGCCGTCATCCTCGTGCGCGATCACGATCGCGCAGGACTACGAGCGGATCCTCGCGGACGAACCCGTGTGGGCCGAGCGGGCGCGACGCTTGGGCGAACGCATCGTGTCCTTCACCCGCTTCGCGCGCGACCTCGCCGTCGATCGCGGAGCGACCGGCCGGCCGCTCGCGATCCGCGCGACCTACCACGACGCCTGCCAGTCCGCGAACGTGCTCGGGCTTCACGACGAGCCGCGTGAGCTCCTCCGACGGGTGGCGGGCATCCACGTGACCGAGATGGCGGACTCGGCGGTCTGCTGCGGTTTCGGCGGCACGTTCTCGTTCGAGCATCCGGACGTCGCCAACTTCGTACTCGAGACGAAGCTCGCGAACATCGCGGCGACCGGCGCGGACATCGTGATCACCGACAACCCGGGATGCCTCACGCACCTGCGCGGCGGCCTCGACTCGCGCGGCCAGCGCGTCAAGGTGCGCCACTTGGCCGAGGTGCTCTGGGAGTCGCTCTCCTCGCCGGACTAATTGCTGTTGCGAGGGATCGGCACGACGAGCCCGTGAATCCGTGAAGCCGAGTGCCATATAGCAGTGGCTGCCGCTGCGTTCGCTTCGTGCGATTAGATTGCGACAGCAGGGCGAAGACCTCGGCATCCTCCAAGCGATGACCTCGAGGGCCCTCGTCGCCGGCTTCTATCTCGCCTGCGGCTTCTCGGGCCACGGTTTCCAGCACAGCCCCGCGACCGACCGGCTGATGGCCGAGCTGCTCCTCGACGGGGGCACGACCGGTATCGACATCTCGCCGCTCAGCGTCACGCGCTTCAAGACCGGTGCGCTGCTGCGCGAGCCCCTCACCGCGCACGCCGGCACGATGATCGGGTAGGAGCGGCATGCCGCACTACGTGAGATCGCACGGGCTCGCGAACGACTACATCGTGATGGACCCCAAGGACCTGCCCTTCGAGCTCACGCCGGACGCAGTGCGCCTCATCTGCGACCGGAACCGCGGCGTCGGATCGGACGGCATCCTCGTCGTCTCGCCGGGACAGGGCGCGGACTTCGGCCTGCGCATCCTCAACCCCGACGGCAGCGAGGCCGAGAAGAGCGGGAACGGCGTGCGCATCTTCGCGAAGTTCCTACGCGAGCACGGCTACACGACGAAGGACAACTTCACGCTCCACACGCTGGGCGGACGCGTCAGCTGTGTGCTGGAGCACGAGGGCGGACGTGTCGCGCAGATCACGGTCGACATGGGCAAGGCGCGTTTCGACGATCTCCAGACGATCGACGTCGATGGCCAGCGTCTAGACGTGACCTCGATGAACGTCGGGAACCCGCATCGCGTCGTCATCGTGCCGGACGTTACGAAGGTCGACGTGCGGGGGCTCGGGCCCAAGATCGAGAATCACAACGCGTTTCCGAATCGCACGAACGTCCAGTTCGCGCAGGTGCTGTCGCGGCGCGAAGTGAGGATCGAGATCTGGGAGCGCGGCGCCGGCTGCACGCTCGCCTCTGGATCGTCCAGCTGTGCGGTTGCAGCCGCCTGCCATCGCCAGGGGCTCGTCGACAGCGAGGTCACGATCACGATGCCGGGCGGCCGGCTGCAGATCAGGATCGGTGACGATGGCGACCTCTGGATGCGCGGCCCGGTCGAGGAGATCTGCAGTGGCGACCTGAGCGCGGATCTGCTGCGGCTCCTCTAATGGAGGCCGCGACCTCCACCGCAAGAGCATCCGCCGCCGAGCGACGGGTTTCGCACCAAAAAGCCGGTGCCCTCGGGACCCTCGACGAAGTCGATGATCGCGCCGTCGGCGTAGGGCTGGCTCACCGGGTCGACCGCCAGCGGGATGCCAGCCACGTCGCTGACAGTGTCCTTTTCGTCGGACGATGCGTCGAACGCGAGGCCGAACTGGTACGAGCAGCAGCTCTTGCCCGCGACGTACATCCGAAGGAAGGCGCGCGTCGGGTCGGTGCCGCGGAGCTCACGGAGCTTCTCGGCGGCGACGGGGGTCATCTCGATCATCGCTTCACCTCTTCGGAACGGTTCGCAGCACCATGCTAGCGCAGGGTTCAGTCACCGGCGATGCGACGCGGCATTGCGACGGTCTCGAAGCGATCGGAGCGTTCGTCCCAACGGTGCAGGAGGCGCGCCTCCGCGTGGCCGTCGCGCACCGCGACGACCTCGTGAACGGTCGCGATCCGCCGGGCGGTCGGCTGACGCCAGTCTCTGCCGAGCGAGCGGATGTACACCACGATGGCGATCTGCGCGGCCTGCTCGTCGGGCACGCCGTTGCCGTGGCACACGACCTCCAGCGCCTGGTCTGCGCCCGGGGCGTGCAGCGCGGCGGCAAGTGCCACGCCGCTTCCTACGCGCCTGAAGACCCGCCGGACCGGCGCGCCCCAGATGTATCCGGCCGTCACGGGGTACTCGCTGATCTCGGGGATGACGAGATACCCACCGACGCTCGCCGCCGCGAGCGCGTCGATGTCCAGGCCGTCGTCGCCGACGGTCCTCTGCGGCGCGCTCTTGGGTCGCTCGGCAAGCATCGCTGCCATGACCGTGCTCTTCCCGGCAAGGCGCGGTATCGCGACGACGAGGAACGACTTCCGGCCCCGAGCCGTCGCCCGCAGCGTCGCCGCGACGTCCTTCGACATCGTGCCGTTCGCGGTCAGATCGGCCAGCGTGAGCTCGGCCACTATCCGGTCCTCCTGTCGCGCGGCGGCTTCACTCGCGCGAGGATCACCGTCAGAGCTGCGATGACCGTCGCCGCAGCGCGGGCCAGCGCGACACTCGGAGCGCCGCTCGCCGCCAGGTCGAGCGCATCCGTGTTCCTCTCGGCCTGTTCGGTCACGGCGTGACGAACATCTGCGTGAACATGCGCCCATACGGACCGGCCGAGATCACACCGATGGCCATGCGCGTGAACTCGGGGCGCAGGATGTTTTCCCGGTGCCCCTGGCTTTGCATCAGGCCGCGGTGCGCGACGGACACCGACTGCGCATACGCCAGATTCTCGCCCGCGCGCGTATACGTGATGCCCGCCGCCTTGAGGCGATCGAACGGCGATCCGATCACGGGCGACTGATGTCCGAAGTACTTCAGCTTGAACATCTCCTCCGAATGCTGGCGGCCGACGGGTAAGAGACGATCGTCCCAGACCAGCGCCCGCAGCCCGATCGCGGTGCGCTCCTCATTCACCAGATCGAACATCTGGCGCTCGGCGACCGGATCGGGAGAGAGCTGCAGATCGTCGGGCAGATCGAGCGCTTCGCGCTGGTCCTCACCGAGCTTGGTGACGAAGAGCGGGACTGTCTCGCCGGTCTGGCCGGAGAGCCTCGCGAGCGTCGGCTGCAGCGCGCTGATCTGATCGATGAGCCCGCGAGCGATCCGCGAGCTCTCGACCGCGGCTTTGAGATCGCTGTTCACCGGCGATACGACGAGAGCGGCGAGCACGATGCCCAACACGAACAGCGCCCGCGCCGTCGCCGGGAAGATGCCCAGCACGCGGTCCGCGACCTCGATCGATCTCGCGCGGTGGACCGCGCGGACGACCGGGGTCAATGCGAAGAAACCGGCGAGCGAGAAGAGCGCCTCGACTAGGACGAGCACCACGATGAACCCGATCGGGCGTGCGGTCGCGGGAAGCACGCCGAGCTTTTCGATGAGCTGCGCCGCCTGCACCTGGAACACGACCGCGGCGGCGAACGACACGATCCACGTGGCGAGCCCGTACGTCGTAGCGATGAATCCCGACCGATATCCGGCCCAGATCGCGACCGCGATGAGCACGAGGATCGCGGCATCGATCGCCGAGAACGGGAGATTCACGTGCTCGTGATGCTAGCGACCGACGGCCTCACATCGATGTCAGGTCGCGCGCGGTACGCGGCGCGGATGCTGCCGCGGTCTCGCCAGCGGGCGCCTCGCTCTCTCGAAACGGGCCCGCTCCACAGCCTCTCTGTCCAGCACGCTCCTACCGCGGTCTCGACTCTCGTTCGCGATGCGCCCGCTGTCTCCTTGTTCGAGCCGCGTCACCCGCGCCGCGCGAGTCGATCACGACCCTTCATGCGATGCCGCGTACTTCTCCCGTCGCTAGCAGCTCGCGCAGATATCGACCGGTGAACGAACGCCGCGAGCGCGCCACGGCTTCGGGCGTTCCCTCGGCGATCACTTCCCCGCCCGCCTTCCCGCCCTCGGGTCCGAGGTCGATGATCCAGTCCGCCGTCTTCACGACATCGAGGTTGTGCTCGATGACCACGACCGTGTTCCCCGCATCGACCAGTCGATGCAACACGTCGAGCAGCCTTTCGACATCGGCGAAGTGCAGACCCGTCGTCGGCTCGTCCAGGATGTAGAGCGTCCGGCCGGTGGCGCGACGCGAGAGCTCGGTCGCGAGCTTGATGCGCTGCGCCTCGCCGCCCGAGAGCGTCGTCGCGGGCTGACCGAGATGGATGTAGCCGAGGCCGACGTCGTTCAGCGTGCGGAGCTTCGCCTCGCACGCCGGGATGTTCGCGAAGAACGCGAGTCCCTCCTCCACCGTCATCTCGAGCACGTCCGCGATCGTCTTGCCCTTGTACCGGATCTCGAGCGCCTCGCGGTTGTAGCGCTTCCCGCCACAGACCTCGCACGGAACGTAGACGTCCGGCAGGAACTGCATCTCGATCTTGATGATCCCGTCGCCGGCGCACGCCTCGCAGCGCCCGCCCTTCACATTGAACGAGAAGCGACCCGCGGTGTAGCCGCGGAGCCGCGCCTCGGGGATCGCCGCGAAGAGGTCGCGGATCGGCGTGAAGAGACCGGTGTAGGTCGCGGGGTTCGAACGCGGCGTGCGGCCGATCGGCGACTGGTCGATGTCGATGACCTTGTCGATGTGCTGGATGCCCTCGATCTTGTCGTGCGCGCCGGGACGCTCCTTCGCCTTCGAGAGCACCTGCGCCAGGCGCCGGTAGAGGACCTCGTTCACCAGCGTGCTCTTGCCGGATCCGGACACGCCCGTGATGGAGACGAAGACCCCGAGCGGGATGCGCACGTCGATGTTCCGGAGGTTGTGCTCCCGCGCGCCGCGCACCACGATCGCGTCGCCTTTCGCGGACCGGCGATGCGTCGGCGTCGGGATGCGGCGGCGCCCCGAGAGATACGCGCCGGTCAGCGAGCGCGGCTCTCTGAGGATGACCTCGAGCGGACCCTCCGCAACGACCTCGCCGCCGTGCTCGCCCGCGCCGGGGCCGATGTCGATCACCCAGTCCGCGGTGCGGATCGTCTCCTCGTCGTGCTCGACGACGATGATCGTGTTCCCGAGGTCGCGCATGCCCAGCAGCGTGCGGATCAGCTGCGCGTTGTCGCGCTGGTGCAGACCGATCGACGGCTCGTCGAGGATGTAGAGGACGCCCATGAGGCCCGAGCCGATCTGCGTCGCGAGGCGGATGCGTTGCGCCTCACCACCTGAGAGCGTCGTGGCCGACCGATCCACGGTGAGGTAGTCCAGTCCGACGTCGACGAGGAAGCCCAGGCGCGTGCGGATCTCCTTGAGGACCTGCCTCGCGATCTGACGTTCGCGGACGCCCAGTCCGCCCTTCTCGCGCTCCAGCGTCGACACCCACTCCAGCGCCTCGCTCACGGTGAGCGCGGTCACATCGACGATGTTCTTTCCGAGGATCGTGACCGCGAGCACCTCGGGCTTCAGCCGTCGGCCCTTGCAGACCGGGCACGGCCGCTCGCTCATGTACTTCTCGACGTCGGCGCGGATGTAGTCGGAGGTCGTGTCGCGGTACTGGCGCTCCAGCCAGGGGATGATCCCTTCCCACTCGTACTCGTACGTGCGCCGCTGTCCGCTGCGGTTCTCGTACGAGAGCTTGAGCGGCTCCTCGGTCCCGCGGAGCAGCGCGTCGGTGGCCTTCTTCGGCAGATCCTTCACCGGCGTATCCAGCGAGAACTTGAACCGCCGCGCGAG
>JBKPCZ010000017.1:0-5111 GCA_046727665.1 Chloroflexota bacterium | reverse complement strand
CTCGTACGTGCGCCGCTGTCCGCTGCGGTTCTCGTACGAGAGCTTGAGCGGCTCCTCGGTCCCGCGGAGCAGCGCGTCGGTGGCCTTCTTCGGCAGATCCTTCACCGGCGTATCCAGCGAGAACTTGAACCGCCGCGCGAGTCCTTCGATGATCGCCATGCGGTACTGCGCGGTGCCGCCGGACCTCTGCCACGGCAGCACGGCGCCCTGCTTGAGCGAGAGATCGGGATTCGCGAGCACGAGCTCGGGATCCGGCTCGAGCTTGGTGCCGAGGCCGGTGCACGCCGGACAGGCGCCGTGCGGCGAGTTGAAGGAGAACATCCGCGGCTCGATCTCGCCGATGGAGAAGTCGCCCTCGGGGCACGCCAGGCGCTGGCTGAACAGGCGCTCGGCCTGCTTGCCGTCGGCGTCGGCGACCACGACGAGGCCCTCACCGAGCCGCAGCGCTGTCTCGACCGAGTCGGTCAGTCGCGAGCGGTCGGCCGCGCCTTCCTCACCGCGCTTCAGCACGATGCGGTCGACGACGACCTCAACGGAGTGCTTCTTCATCTTGTCGAGCGTGATGTCCTCGCTGAGGTCGCGGACCGTGCCGTCGACGCGCACGCGCGCGAAGCCGCCGCGCCGCGCGGTCACGAGCAGCTGCTGGTGCTCGCCCTTCCGGTCGCGGACCAGCGGCCCGAGGATGAGCAGGCGCGACCCCTCCTTGTACTCGCTGATCTGATCGACGATCTCCTGGACCGTCTGCGCGACGATCGGGACGCCGTGGTTCGGGCAGTGCGGCACGCCGACACGCGCGAACAGCAGGCGGAGGTGGTCGTAGATCTCGGTGACGGTCCCCACCGTGGAGCGCGGGTTGCGTGTCGTGCCCTTCTGGTCGATCGAGACCGCCGGCGAGAGGCCCTCGATGAAGTCGACGTCCGGCTTCTCCATCTGCCCGAGGAACTGGCGCGCGTAGGCCGACAGCGACTCGACGTAGCGGCGCTGCCCCTCGGCGTAGATCGTGTCGAACGCGAGCGACGACTTTCCCGAGCCCGAGAGCCCGGTGATCACGACCATCTTGTCGCGCGGGATCTGGATGTCGATGTTCTTGAGGTTGTGTTCCCGCGCGCCCTTGACGTGGATGTGGGTGATCGGCACTAGCTGGACTCCCGAGGCTCGTGCGGTCGCCCGATCCGAACGATCCTCTGTCCCGGTCGAATGAACCGCTCACGCCGGAACTCCGGCGGTGGCTGCGCTTCCGCGCCGGCGGACCGCTCTCCCGGTCCCGGCCCGATCCGCGCGCCGACCGGCGCGGGTTCGGCGGGCGGGCCGCTGGGACCGCTGCGAGAGAAGCGCGGCGGCTCGCCACCGCGGGTATCCGCGAGCACCGCGCGAAGGTAGATCAGCCAGAGCACCGTGCTGACGATCCCGCCCGCGAGCGTGTCGGCGATCCCCGGGCGGAACGAGTCAGGCGGCAGCGTCAGCAGCGAATTTGCGAGCAGTTGATAGAGGCCCGCCGGAAGCAGCGCGATCGCGCCGATACCGAACACGATGGTGCCCAGCAGGTGATAGGCGCGGCGGAGACCGTCGGTGCCCGTCGTGTACACGTTGGTCCCACGCGGGTACATCGCGCTCCGCGCGGCACGGTGCGCTCCATAGAAGACCGCGCCGAAGACCGCGAACGTCGCGCCGCGGAGCAGGTCCTCCTGCCGTCGGCGGTCGTTCTCCTGCCGCTGGCGTTCGGTGATCTCCGCCGGGTCAGGCGCCGGAGGGCACGTCGCGCCGGCCGGACACGGACGGGCGATGGCCGGCACGGGCGTGCCGCCGTAGACGATCTGGTTCCCGATCGCCGACGCGAGCGCCCCGTTCAGCAGCGCCGACAGACCGAACGCCAGCGCGATGACGCCGGCGAACGAGCCGACATAGAGGTACCCGCGCAGCATCGCGCCTGGCGACAGGTCGAAACCCTCGCGGCCGCGCTGGAACGCGATGACGCCGATGATCACGATCAGAGCGACGATCGCGACCGGAACGAGGACGGTGAGCATCAGGGCCCTCTCCGACGTCTGCCCATGACCCGCCTCGTCGTTCGCGGCCCGGTGGGCATGGCGGAATCGTCCAGCCCTTCCGGTCCGCTCTGCAGCACCACGAGCCCGCGCAGCTCCACGATCTCGTCGCGCAGCGCGGCGGCCTTTTCGAAGGCCAGGTCCTTCGCGGCCTGCTTCATCTGTCCCTCGAGGTCCTTGATCAGGCGCATGAGCTCGTCCTTCGGCAGCTGGCCCGCCGAGATCGGGCGGCCGCCGGTCTCGTAGACGCTCTCGACCTCCGCGACCTGACGGAGCCGCATGCCGACATCGCGGATCGCCTTGACGACCGTCTGCGGGTCGATGCCGTGCTCCTTGTTGAACGCGAGCTGGACCTCGCGCCTGCGCTCGGTCTCGTCGATGGCCGCGCGCATCGAGGCGGTCATCCGGTCGGCATACATGATCACGCGACCCTCGACGTGGCGCGCCGCTCGGCCGATGACCTGGATGAGGGATCCCTCCGACCGCAGGTAACCCTCCTTGTCGGCATCGAGGATCGCGACGAGCGTCACCTCGGGTAGGTCGATCCCTTCGCGGAGGAGGTTCACGCCGACGACCACGTCGAACACGCCGAGGCGGAGGTCGCGCAGGATCTCGACGCGCTCGATCGTCTCGACCTCCGAGTGGAGGTACTGGACCTTGATGCCCATCTCGCGCAGGTAGTCAGCGAGGTCTTCGGCCATCTTCTTCGTGAGCGTCGTGACCAGCGCGCGCTGCCCGCGGTCCACGCGCGCACGGAGCTCACCAAGCAGATCGTCGATCTGGCCGTCGGTCTTGCGCACGTCGATCTCGGGGTCGATCAGGCCCGTCGGCCGGATGATCTGGTCGACGACCTGGCCCGAGCGCTGGACCTCGTACGCGCTCGGCGTGGCGGACACGAAGATCGTTTGGTCCAGCCGAGCCTCGAACTCCTCGAAGGTGAGCGGGCGGTTGTCGAGGGCGCTCGGCAGGCGGAACCCGTATTCGACGAGGATCTGCTTCCGCGAGCGGTCGCCACCGTACATGCCGTGCACCTGCGGGATGCTGATGTGCGACTCGTCCACGAACATGAGGAAGTCGGGAGGGAAGTAGTCCAGCAGCGTCCACGGCCGGCTCCCGGCCGGCCGGCGCGCGAGGTGGCGCGAATAGTTCTCGATCCCCGCGCAGCTGCCGGTCTCGCGCATCATCTCGAGGTCGAAGTTCGTGCGCTGCCGCAGCCGCTCCGCCTCGAGGAGCCGCCCGTTGTCCTCCAGCTCCTTCACGCGCTCGACCAGCTCCGCCTCGATGTCCCTGATCGCCTCCATGAGCTTCTCGCGCGGGGTGACGAAGTGTCGGGCCGGGTAGATGTCGATCCGATCCCGCTCCGCGAGCACCTCGCCGGTGAGCGGGTCGAGCTCGGTGATGCGATCGACGTCGTCGCCGAAGAACTCGACGCGCACGGCGAGCTCCTCGTACGACGGCTGGACCTCCAGGGTGTCGCCCAGGACCCGGAACTTGCCTCGGACGAGATCGGTGTTGGTCCGCTCGTACTGGATGTCCACGAGGTGCCGGAGGACCGTGTCGCGGCGCACGCGCTCACCCTTGTTGAGCCGCACGGTGACCGCGCCGTAGTCGACCGGCGCCCCCAGGCCGTAGATGCACGACACGGAGGCAACGATGAGGACGTCGCGCCGCTCGAAGAGCGCCCGGGTCGCCGCGTGGCGCATCCGGTCGATCTCCTCGTTCCGCGAGGAGTCCTTCTCGATGTAGGTGTCGCTGCGCGCGATGTACGCCTCGGGCTGGTAGTAGTCGTAGTACGAGACGAAGTACTCGACCGCGTTCTTCGGGAAGAACTCCTTGAACTCTCCGTAGAGCTGCGCCGCCAAGGTCTTGTTGTGGGCGAGCACGAGCGCCGGGCGTCCGGCCTCGGCGATCACCTTTGCCATCGTGACGGTCTTGCCCGAACCGGTGACGCCCCGCAGAGTCTGCGACTTCATCCCCGCGCGGAGACCCTGCGTCAGCGCGGCGGACGCCTTGGGCTGATCGCCGGCCAGATCCCAGGGCAGCACCAGCTCGAACGGCGCGCGGCCGCTCGGACGGTCGATCGGGACCTGCAGGATGTCGCTCTTGGGCACGGGCGCCTCATTCTAGAACGGATGTTCGGTGACGGATCGGTCTCCCCCGGCTCCCCCGATTGTCGCGCACCAGCCGACTATCTGCCGCGTTTTTCCCACCAAAGCGCTATTGCGGTACCCCTGACCGCTCCGTAGCGTCACCTGTGTCTAGGAAGGGATGGGCCAAGGGACTGGAAAAGCTGCGCGGTTTCCTACGTGGCGAAGAGGGGCAGAACCTCGTCGAATTCGCGCTGCTTCTGCCGGTCCTCCTGTACATCCTGATGGGGATCATCCAGTTCGGCATGATCTTCGCCATCTACGTGACGATCAACAACTCGGTCCGCGAAGCGGCCCGCTGGGGATCGATCTACGTCTACGACCAGAGCATCAGCATCACGAACAATGACGTCGCGCGTAACAACGGTATGGTCGACCGCATGTACTTCTCACGCGGCATCCTGAGCATGGCGCCGCGCCCCGGCTCGACGGTAAGCTTCAGCACCGCCAATACGGGAACGCTCGCGACTGGATCGTGCCCGGCCCAGTCACCCATCCCGGTGCTCGGCTGGTGGTACGGCGATAGCGCGAACCCCGATGTAACGATCTGCTACTCGATCCCGGCCGGCGTCACGGCCAACGACCCGCGGCGGGGGTATTACCTCGACGTCCAGGCCTGGTACCACTTGCAGGTATTCATCCCGCTGCTCCAGCAGTTCCTGCCGGACGACCCGTCAAAGCCCGCCAACGCCTCGTGGATCCGGCTGCCTGGACGCATCACAGTCGTCGTCAACTAGCGATTAGGTAGCTAGAGTCCACTAGCACAGCGCACAGAGGAGAGGGAAGACAAGGTGCAGGACGGTTCACGCCGCCGCGCGCGGCTGATTCTCATCGTTGGTGTCGCGCTCGCGATGATCGCGGGCGTGGGCACGTTCGTGTACGCCTCCGGGGCCAAGAGCGACCAGCCGGTCGCCGTGCC
>JBKPCZ010000016.1:0-15609 GCA_046727665.1 Chloroflexota bacterium | reverse complement strand
TACGCCGATCGCGAAAGGCGGCTCGACTGTCGCGGACTCACTACGAGGAGGCGGACATGGCCACGTACACGTGCCCGATGCATCCCGAGCTCCGGCAGGACAAAGCCGGCAGCTGCCCCAAGTGCGGTATGGCGCTCGAAGCGAAGAAGAAGTAGCCGGCGCGTCGGGCTTCCGGCGGAGCTACGGAAGCGGCATCTCGTACCCAGCGACGCGGTCCTGCGCCGATCTCCGACGCCACAGCCAGATCCCGATGAGCTGGCCGACGATGACCATCGCCACGGTGACGGCGAGCAGGAGCGTGAATGGCGAGGCGGTGCGCAGCAGCGCACCGTAGAAGAACGCGTGCGCGAGAACGAGTGCGAAGAGGACGTAGTTCAGACGCTGCAGCCACTTCCACCGTCGCGCCTTCAGTAGCCGAAGGGCGACGTCGCTGGAGATGAGAAGCAAAGCAAGCACGATCACGGTAGCGGCGAGCCCGGTCCAGTTCCCCAGGCCGAAGCTGTTGAGCCGCACCCTGCCGTCCGGCGCGACGAAGTAGCCGAGGAGTCCCGCGAGCTGCCCGCCGCTATGCAGCAGCGAACCGAAGACCACGTGGATCGCGCTGACCGCGGCGGTCCACATGCCCGCGTCACGGCGCAGGTAACTCGAGATCGGCGTGCGCCTCCGAAGCAGGAGGTTGGCCGGACCGACGAGCAGAGTGAGCGCGAGCAGTCCTGTCGCGATGTAGCCGGTCGCGATGGTGAATCGCTGGCTCACGTAGCTCCGCCCTCTGTCCTCCGCCATCCCGCCAACGTCGACCGGTCCGGACTGACTCCCGCCGTGGCCAGGCTCCGTCATGGCGTGACCGGGTATCGGCGTCCGCTCGACGTGCCCGCTCGGTGGAGCTGTGGCCCCAGGGCCTTGCGCGCCGTGCGCACTCGATTCCGAGGTGGGTCCGGTCGCACCGTGGGCCGAGGGGCGTTCTTCGCTCAGGCTCGTCGTCCCGACCGCGGCTCGCGCCATGGGAAGCGCGCCGGCGTTCGCCATGTCCGACTGCGGATACGCCTGCGGGTCGAACCGCGGGAGACTCATGAACAGGAGGAGCGCGAGGCCGCTCGCCACGGCAAGCGGCACATGGAAGTGCAGAAGGCGATGGGGCCACTCGCCGCGCGTCCCGCCGAGTGGCGCGCGCGTCTTCACGGGGCCGACAGGGGTCCGCTCGTTCATCCTCGGCCCTTCGTCGGCCGCACCCCTGCGAGCGTCATCGCGACGAGCCGCCTGACAGCCGGACGCGAGGGTAAAGCGCGCGCCGCGCCAAGCGCGTCGAGACAGAATCGTGCGAGCTCATGCGGCGGCACGTCGCGCCGCACCTTCCCGGCCTTCGCCGCTGCCTTGAGCACGTCGCTGACGAACTCGATGAGCTGCGCCTCTACTCCTGCGACGTGCTCGCTCCGATGCACGAGCGCAGCGATCTCGCCCGAGTGACGGTCGTGCGAGTGGCTCAAGTCTCCGTGGCGCTCGCGCGCATGCCTTGAGCCACCCGTGTGCGCCGCCCGCGTGTGGCCGGCACGATGCCCCCGTGCGCGCTCGTATGTGATCGCGGCATACGTCCTCAGGACCGCCTCGAGCCGCTCGCCAGGGTCCGTCGCTCGGTCGCGGGCCTCGGTGAGCGAGCGTAGGTGATGCTGCACGTGTTGCTCGTGCCAGGCGACGAGGATCGCCTCCACATCAGGGAAGTACTTGTAGAGCGTCGCGCGGCCGATGCTTGTCTCCTCCGCGATCCTCGCCATCGTCACCGCAGGCAGGCCGAGCTTCGCCACGAGCGCGGCCGTCGTCTCAACGATCGCGTCGCGGACCTCGCGGCGGTGAGCGTCGATCGTGTCCGTCCACAGCCTCGGCACTTTTCTTGATCGAGGATACACTGGAGAACGAGACATAGTGACTCGATAGAAGACGGTCTGTCTCGATCGCTCGACGGAGGAACAGATGGGGGACGCACCGCGCTCACCCGGTCCAGGCGGCGAGGTCCCGACACCCCGCTGGGTCTACGCCGCCGGAACCCTTCTCATCCTGCTCGCCCTCGGGTTTGTTGTGATGCACGTCGCGAGCGGCGGAATCCCGCAGCACTGATGGCCGCTCTCGCTTGGCGCCGCCTCGTGTTCCTCGCGATCGTGCTACTCACACTGGGGCTCGCCGGCGTGTTCGGCGGGATGGTTGTGCTGATGAACGTGCGTCCCGGCTTCATGGGCATGGCCCACTTCACCGAGGAGCATCACCGCATCCATGACGTCACCTTCGCGCTGCTGAACGGCACAGTCGTCCTCGGTATGCTCGCGCAGCTACAGACGCCGGTGCGGAACATCGCGGGGCAGCTCCTGGCACTGATCCCGTTCGCGGCACTCCTCTTGGCTGTCGCGCTGACAAATGCGTGGGTGCTGTCGCCGCCCTGGCTGATTCTCGGAGCGTCGACGGTGCTCGCGACGATGTTCCACCCCGCTGGTGATCCCCTCCGCTCGTTCGATCTCGCGCGCCTCGACCGCGGCATGCTCGTGCTCGTCGCGGCCGCGACCATCCCGCTGCTCGCGTTCGCTTGGACGAACATCCTGCTGCAGCGCGCGGGCCCGAGCGATCACGCGCTCCTCGGGCACTACGGCTACATGACGGCGCTGAGCTTCACCGTGATCGGGGCCGGCCTCCTCGCCGCCGCGCGCCCCGACGGATGGAGGCTCGCGGGCTGGGTCGCCGGCACCCTGCCGGTCGCGCTCGCGCTCGTCTCGCTCGCCTACCCGGATGTCGACGGGAGCATCGGTCCGCTCTGGGCCGGCGCCGCGATCGTCTGGGGCTTCCTCTACGTCGGAGTGGTCGAGCGCGCTCGTCGGAACGACATTCGCGTCACTTCCCGCTGAGCCGGCCGAGGATCACCGTCATCTCATCGATCTCGCGCTGCTGGCTTGAGGTGATGCGGCCGCAGAGGTCTTTGATCTGCGCGTCCTGGATGGCGGCCTGCCGGCACATGAGGATCGCGCTCGAGTGGTGCGGGATCATCGATCGCACGAACTGCTCGTCGCCCACTGCGGCCTGCGCGCGTATCGCGAGGAGACTGCCGACCAGGATGAGGACTGCCACGGCGACCGAGACGACGTTCAGCCGCGTGTCGGGATACATCGCGCGCATGAACACGAGCTCGAGCGGGATCATCGCGCCGGCCATGAGCCCGGCCATGTAGACGAAGTTCAGATTCTGATACGCGTCCTCCAGGCTGTACACCATCGCGAACATCGCCGCGTACATCCAGACGAAGGAGACCGCGATCATCGCAGCGAGCCGAGCGTACATCCCCCGATCCTCATGCCCTTCATGTCCCTTGGAATGCATGCTTCATCTCCCTGCTGTGGGTTTTCGCATCCGACGCTGCCATACGATGGCAAGGTGAAGGAGCATCCGCGAGAGCGCTGCGAGCTCTGCGGGATGCTCGTTATCGCATGTGCTGAGCATGCATGCGACAAGCACCGTCGTATTCTCAGCGAACGGGGCGCGCCGCGATCGGTGCGAAATCCACCTCGTAGCCGAAGGCGCGCGGGCCCACGACCGCCAGAGCCTCCGGTGTTGTGAGCAGCACGGGCGCGGGTAGCACCAGTACGGCGACGCGGTACCCGTAGCGCAAGAGCTCCGTGCTCACCGGCTCGGCGTCCTCGCCCGCGACGATCGTGATGAGGTCCGGTACCGACGCGACCACGTCGCCGTCGAGGCGGGCGATGAGATTCTCGTTCTGGAAGTCGATGCGCAGTGTCCGTCCGGCGTCGTCCTCGGTGCCCGCGATGCGCACCGACCCGCGGGCGAAGCCGGCGGTCGTGCGTCGCTCGACATCGAAAATCTTCCCGCGCAGGAGCACGTGGCCCCCGCTGACGCTGAGGATGGCGCCGATCGGATCGTCCTTGCGCTTGCGCGCCTCGAGCACCGCCTGGCCGATGCGCTCGGCGAGCGTGAGCGAACCAGCGATCGCGGTGCGGCGGAGCTCGCGGCCCGTCATGGCGGGTCCGGCCATACCCGCGGTGCCGCCGAGCTCGACGCAGCGTGCGCGCGCGGCCCGTTCGAGCGCGATCGGGTCCATCGGCTCGCCCCAGCGGGCGACGTTCCCCTTGTCGTCCGCGAGCGTCGCAGGCGTGGCCGGAATGCCGTAGATGTGGAACGTGACCATCTGCAGCTCGGGGAAGGCGCGGCCCATGCCGTCGGCATCCACGACTGGCACGCCGGCGAGTGCCGCCACGGCCATCGGCCGCATCGCATTCGAACCGCCGACCTCAACGGGCACGACGGCGTCGACCGCGCGCCCGACCATCGCCGCGAGCGCCTCGACGGCGTGCGTCTCCTCGTCACCGCGGCGAAGCTTCTCGTACGACACCGTCGGCGCGCCGATGCCGCCGCAAGCGATGACCAGCGCATCATCGACGACGTCGTCGAGATCGATGATCCGCACCGAGCCTCCGCGCGCGAGCAGCTCGCGGATCCACAGCTTCGCGACGTAGACGTTCCCGCCCCCGCCGGTGCCGAGGATGCCGGCGCCGATGGCGATCGCCTCGAGGCCGCGAGCCGAGAGCGCGCGCTCAGGCATCGGCCAGCGCTCCGACCGCCTTCGCGCGGATCCGCACCGCGTTCGATGGAAGGTAGGCGAGCGGGACCTCGTCGAGCTCGACGATCTCGATGAGCGCCGGGTCCGCCCCGGCGGCGAGCGCGCGCTGCGTCGCCTGCCGGCGCGCGTCCGCGAGAGCGTCGTCACGGCCGATCGCGTCCAGCGAGAACACGCGATCGACCTCGCCCGAGACCTCGGCGATCGCCGCGCCGACGGCGTTCGCGACGGCGAAGTGCTTCGGTCTGGCGACGCGCGAGACGCCGGGCAGCCTCTCGCCCACGAGCACGCTGCCGCCGCCGACGAGGACGAGCGGCACCGCGCTCGCGGTGGTCTTCGCCTGGTCGATCGCATCGGCGATCGCGGCGTCGATGGTCCCGAGCGCCGTGCGGACGAACGTGTCCTCGAGGTCGCGCACGCCCGTCGCGTCGCCGATGACCGCGCGTCCCCCGGCGACCGCGATATCCGTCGCGGTGAGCGTCGATCCGCCGAACACGCGTGCCTCGCGCGCGAGCGCGGCGCCGACGGAGCGCGGACCCACACGCGCGCCGCCGTCCGCGACGAGCGAGCCTCCGCCGAGGCCGAGTGACACGAGATCCGGCATGCGGAAGTTCGTCCGCACGCCCGCGACACGGACGGCCACGCTCGCCTCACGCGGGAAGCCACGAACGATCGCGCCGACGTCCGTCGTCGTGCCACCGACGTCGGCGACGATCGCGTCGCGCACGCCAGAGAGGAACGCCGCGCCACGCATGCTGTTCGTCGGTCCCGACGCAACCGTAAGGACCGGTGTGCGAGCGGCGTCATCGGCACGCATGAGCGTCCCGTCGTTCTGCGTGAGATAGAGGCGTGCCGACGGCGCGACCGACGCGAGTGCGCGCGTGATGCCTTCGATCGTGCGCGCCGCGAGCGGCGCGAGGCAGGCGTTGAGCGCGGTCGCGTTCTCTCGCTCCAGGAGGCCGACGCGACCGATCTCGTGCGAGAGCGAGATCGCCGCTCCTGGCATCTCGCGAGCGAGGATGGCGGCGGCGCGCCGCTCGTGCGCGTCGACGACGGCGCTGAAGACGCCGACCACGGCGACGCCACGGACCCCAGCCTCGCGAAGCGTCCGTCCGACCTCCGCGAGCGCGCGTTCATCGAGCGGCGCGATCTCCCGGCCGTCGAACTCGTGCCCACCGCCGACCAGGCGCGCGTGCGCGCCGATGGCCAACGCGAGGTCCGCGGGCCAGTCCGCGAACGGCGGCACCGACGTGGTCGCGGGCAGACCGAGTCGCACGATCGCCGTCGGCGCGAGGTCACGCCGCTCGACGAGCGCGTTCGTGAAGTGTGTCGTGCCGACCATGACGGCTCGCACGTCATCCGCGCTGACCTGCGACGCCTCGAGTGCCGCGCGCGCCGCGGCGATCACGCCATCCATGATGTCCGGCGTGGTCGTCACCTTCGCCGCACCGAGGAGCTCCGCTCCAGAGACGACGACCGCGTCCGTGTTCGTCCCGCCCACGTCGACGCCGAGCCGAAGCAATGGCGTCCTAGCTGCGCGCCGCGTGGACCGGGAGCGCGGATGCGAACTCGCGCGGCGTGTTCGTCGTGACGATATCGGCCCCTGACGCGATGGCGTGCGCGAGCCGTGACTTCCATGCGCGCGTGCCTGCGTCGAGCGTCCACACGTCGACGGCGACTCCGGCCTCGTGCGCGAACGACGCGACGTCGAAACCGTCGCGCAGCATCCGCTCGAAGAACGCGAGCCGAAGATGCACCTCACGGATGCCGTCCACCGCGCGCAGCAGGGTGTCGATGCGCTCGCGCAGGTAGTCCGCGGCGGGTACGGTGCGACGCAGCGCGAGCGGATGCACGTCCTGATAGCCGTACGCGCCGCGACGTCCGGGAACGACGTGCACGCGGCTGTCCCAGGTGAGGTAGTACTGCGGGTCGAAGGCGATCGCGAGCGCTGGATCGACCTTCCGGAGCAGCCGCAGATTCCAGTCCGCGGGACTGCCGACGAAGATGCGATCGCGCACGTCCTCATAGAGCCCCACCAAGACTTCGACGTCGCGTCGCGACCACGGCGCTTCGTCCTTCGCGTCGAGCATGAGCACCGTCGGTCCGGACCGCGCGGCGCGCACGATGTCGAGCGCCTCGCGCAGCCGTGGCACGCGACGGCCCTTCCGTGGCTCATCGTGCACGACAACGAACTCGCCATCGCGCAGGCGGAAGTCGATCTCGACGCGTGCGACGCGTGCCGCGTAGCACTCGCGCAGCGCCGCAAGGGAGTTCTCCGGATGCGCACCGCTCCAGGCGCCGCGATGCGCCTTCAGCTCGACCAGGCGTCCATCCGCGGCGCGGATGATCGACTCAGGATGCGCCGCCGCGAGCGCGGCCTGCCGGCTCAGCACGCGCGCCGACGATTCAGGAGAGGCGCTCTCCGCTCGCGGGATCGAACAGGTGCAGGCGCTCCGGAGGAACGCGGAGGCCGACGCTATCGCCGATGCGACCGGTGAAGCCGGGCGGCGCGATCACCTGTATGCGCCGTTCCCCGACGCGCACGTCGACGATCTGCTCGCGCCCCATCGGCTCGAGCACGAACAGCTCGCCATTCGCGTTCCCTTGACCGGGAGCGACGATCGCGACGTGCTCGGGGCGCACGCCGACCGTCGCCTGCCGCATGGCCTCGCCGCGGGGCGCCGCCGCGAGCTCGATCTCGATGCCCTCGGCGCGCGCCACCGTCGCGCCGTTCCGCGCGGCGAGCTCGGCGGGGAAGAAGTTCATCGGTGGCGTGCCGATGAACTCCGCGACGAAGCGATTCGCCGGATGCGCGTAGAGCTCGGTCGGCGTCGCGTACGCCTGTAGCTTCCCGTTGCGCATGACCGCGACGCGATCGGCCATCGTGAGCGCCTCGAGCTGATCGTGCGTCACGAAGATCGACGTGATGCCGACCTCCTTCTGCAACCGCTTGATCTCGCCGCGCATCTCGTGACGCAGGCGCGCGTCGAGGTTCGACAGCGGCTCGTCCAACAGGAGGATGTCCGGGCGCTTGACGAGCGCGCGCGCGAGGGCGACCCGCTGCTGCTGCCCGCCCGACAGCTGTGCCGGCCGGCGCCCGAGCAGCTCGCCGACCTGGACGAGCTCGGCGGCCTCGCGCACGCGCTGCTCGCGCTCCCGCTTCGAGACGCTGCGCCGCAGCTCGAGCGGGAAGCCGATGTTCTCCGCCACGGTCATGTGCGGATACAGCGCGTAGCTCTGGAACACCATCCCGATGCCGCGGTCCTTGGGCAGCAGGTGGTCGACGCGCCGATCGCCGAAGACGATCGTGCCGCTCGTCGGGCGGTAGATGCCCGCGATCATCAGGAGCGTGGTCGTCTTGCCGCAGCCCGACGGCCCGAGAAGTGCGACGAACTCTCCGGACCGCGCCTCGAGGTCGAGCTCCTTCACCGCGGCGACCGTCCCGAACTGCTTTGTGAGCTGCTCCACAAGAACGCGCATGGCTAACCCTTCACTCCCCCGGCGTAGATGCGCATGAGCTGCTCCTGCGCGACGACGAAGAGGATCAGGACCGGCGCGATGTAGTACAGGCCGACCGCGGTAAGCAGGCCGTAGTCGACGAAGCGACCCTCGCCCAGGATGCCGCGCACCAGCGTGGAGAGCGTCTGCTGGCTGCCGCTCGGCATGAATACGAACGGCAGGAGGAACTGGTTCCAGCCCTCGACGAAGAGGAGGATGCCGAGCGCGAGCAGGCCCGGCTTCACCAGCGGCATCATGATCCGCCACCACGTGCGCAGCCGCCCCGCTCCGTCGACGAGCGCCGACATCTCGAGGTCCCACGGGATGTTGTCGAAGAAGCCCTTCATGATCCAGATCCCGAAGGGGAGCGCGAACGCGGTCTGCACGAGGATGACGCCGACGAGCTTGTCGTACAGGCCGAGCGTCCGCAGCACGACGAACAGCGCGATGAGGAGCGTCACGCTCGGGAAGCTGTGGAGCAGCAGGATCCCGCCGAGGAAGGTGCGGCGTCCCCTGAACCGCAGCCGGGAAAAAGCGTAGCCGGCCATAGACGAGACCAGCAGGCTGATGAGCGATGACAGCGTGGCGAAGATGAAGGTGTTCACGGTGAGCGGCAGGATCGGCGGCCGGTTGCGCATCTGCGGCACCGAGGCCGGATCCCACAGGAAGCGCCAGTTCTCGAACGTGAAGCCGCCGATCGGCCTGAAGCCCTCGATCCGCGGGAAGAAGGAGGAGTAGAAGAGCCACACGTAGAGGACGAGGATCGGTACGGTCGCGAGCGCGAGAACGACGTATGGGACGAGCGACAACCAGCGCGTTCCGCCCGGAGCTTGAGGGACGACGCCCGGAGCTTGAGGGACGACGACGGTCGCCATCACTCGACCTCGACCCGGGGCTCGGCGACGAGCTGCCCGAACCGGAAGACGCGCAGCATGACGACGCTGATGCCGAGGCCCATCAGCACGAGGATCGCCGCCATGGCGGCGCCGTACGCGAAGTCCAGGTTGCCGTAGTAGTTCGCGAGAGCGGTGTGGAAGGCCCAGAGGCTCCAGGTCTCGGTGGCGAACAGACCCGGTCCGCCGTTCGTGGTCAGCAGGATGTATTCGTAGGACGCGAAGAGGCTCATCGTCTGGTAGACGAGGACGAAGAGCACCGGCCACTTGATGAGCGGAAGCGTGATGCGGCGGATGATCTGCAGCGCCGACGCGCCATCGACGCGAGCCGCGCGGAACAGATCCTCGGGGATCGCGTTGATCGCGCTGGTCAGGATGAGCATGCCGAACGAGGCGCCGACGAACCCGTTGATCAGGATGACGATCAGCCAGGGATCCGACTGGATCCAGTACCGCGGCTCGACGCCAAAGGGGGCGACGACGTAGTTGAGCATCCCGAACGGCGGGGATGCGGCGGCCCACGTCCACATGAGCGCGTAGACGACCGACGGGGAGATGCGCGGGAGCAGCCACAGCGCGCGGAATAGGCCGCCCGCCTTGGGCTCCATGTGCACCGAGAGCAGTGCGACGCCGAGGCCGACGAGGACATTGAACGCGAGCACGATCGCGACATAGATGAAGGTGTTGCCGAGGATCGTGAGCCAGAACTGGCTGCGGAAGATGCGCGCGTAATTGTCCGGCCCGTTCCACTGCCTGTTCGAGAGGCCGGTCGAGGTGGCGAGGTCGGTGAAGCTCATCACGAAGGTGATCACGACCGGCGCGATGAAGAAGACCAGCACGAGCACCATCGCCGGGCCCATGAACAGCAGCGCGGTCGCGTTGAACCGCCACCTCGCTGCCGTCTCTCGCTCACGCGGGAGCGTGATCTCTTCTATGCGGGCCATTCGGCTACTTGACGATGAGGTCGTCCCCCAGCTGA
This sequence comes from Chloroflexota bacterium, assembly GCA_046727665.1. Taxonomy (GTDB): domain Bacteria; phylum Chloroflexota; class Limnocylindria; order P2-11E; family P2-11E; genus CF-39. Next base: position 5,633 of record JBKPCZ010000016.1, on the reverse strand, counting down.
CCCTGCAGCTCCTTCACCGCGCTGTCGACGGCCGCCGCCGGCGTGAACTGTCCCTGCTCGACCGCGCCGAGGAATCGGTACAGCACGTCGTCGTAGATGCCGAACTTCGCGTGGTTCGGGATGAACTTCGTGAACTCGAGCATGTACCCGGCCGCGAGCAGGAACTTGTCCTGCTTGTAGGTCGGGTCGTCTGCCTGCGTCGTGAGCACGGCGAGGTGCGCGCTCGTCACCGAGTGCTTGGAGTTCAGCTCCGGCGTCGTCGCGTTCGCGATGAGCCGGAAGGCGATGTCCGGGTCCTTCGCGTTCGCCGTCACGGCGTACGCGAGCGGGTGCGAGACCGTCACCGGCTTGCCGCCCTTCTGCGCGGCGGGGATGAGCATGAAACCGACGTTGTCCCAGAGCGCCTGCTCCGGGATCTTGTACGTCGTCTGCCAGTCCTTCCACTTCCAGGTGCCGGCGTTGAAGAACAGGACCTTCCCGTCCATCACGGTCTGGTCGAAGATCTTGCCGTCCATGCCGTAGATCGCTGCCGTCGTGATCTTGTCGTTGCGGACGGCGTCCGCGTGCACCTGGTAGTGCTTCTGGAGCGCGTCCTTGACGATGACGAGCTTGCCCGTCGCGTCGTCCTGCATCACGCCGCCGTTCTGGTAATAGAACATGTAGATGTCCGCGCCCTTGCTGGTCCGGGTGTACCAGCCCATGCCTGGTCCGACGATGCCCTTCGCGACGGCCTCCTTCGCCGTCGCGACGAAGTCCGGCCAGGCCCAATCGCCCTTCTTCACCGCGTCGGGCAGGCCATCGATCTTTTCCTTCGACCAGCCCAGCTTGGCGAGCAGGTCCTTGCGGTAGTACATCGGGCGCGCCTCGGTGTCCTGCGGGACGCCGTACGTCTTTCCCTTCAGCTTCATCGCGTTCCAGAGGCCGGGGATCACGTCCTTGATGCCGCCCTCGCTCTGGTACTTCTTGATGAGGTCATCGAGCGCGATGACGTAGCCCGGACCGACCCACGGCGCGAGGTTCTCGTGACCAGCCAGGACGATGTCGGGCGACGTCTTCGCCTCCGCGGCGAGCGTGAACTTCTGGAGGTAATCGCCCCACTGCCCGCCGCTCTCGAAGGTCGCGTCGAGCTGGACGGTCGGCTTGCCGGCGAGCTTCTTGTTCAGCGGCTCGACGGCCGACAGCAGGTTGTCACGCCGGTAATAGGACGGTGCGTCCGGCCCGATCGTCCACGCCGCCATGTTCAGCGTTCCAGCGGTCGCCGACGGCGCTTGCGTTGCCGTACCAACGGGCGTCGTGCTGCAGGCCACACCCGCGACCAACGCGCCCGTACCCACCAGGAACCGTCGGCGTGACAGGCGATACGCCGAACGGTCCGCGCGCTTTTCGAATGCTTGCTTGCTCATCTGAACGCCTCCCCGCAAACTCGGCGCGAGTGTACGCCCGCCGTCTACAAGAAAAGGCGCTGTACCGTGCCCGGAGCGTGAAGAGAGCGTGAGCGTCGCGCGACCGCGGACCGTCGGGCATCGCGGGGCGAGCGCGCTCGCGCCAGAGAACACGCTGCGCGCGATCGAGCTTGCGATCGCCAACGGCCTCGACATGGTCGAAGTGGACGTGCACCTGAGCCGCGACGGAGAGATGGTCGTCATCCACGACGCGGACCTGATGCGCGCCGCGGGCAGAAGCCAGAGCGTGGCCAGCCTCACGGCGGACGAGCTCGCCCGCGTCGAGCTCGGCGAGGGGCAGGGCGTGCCGCGTCTGACCGAGGTGTTCGCGGTCGCACGTGGCCGGCTGGGCGTGTACGTCGAGCTGAAGGGAGCGCGTACCGGCTTGGCTCTCGGACAGCTCGTGCGCGCGGGCGCGGCTGACGGAGTGGAGCTCGTCTCGGGATCCTTCGACACGCCGCTCGTCGAGGAGTTGCGCGACACCGCCCCTGACATCCCGCGCAGCGTGCTGTTCCGGCGGACATCCACCGCCGCGATGATCGAGACGTGCCGGGCGGTCCGCGCCACCTACGCGCATCCCTGCTTCCGCCCGCTCGATCCGCCGCTCGTCGCGGCGCTCCACGAGGCGGGGCTGCTCGTGATGGCGCCGCACACGAACGATCCCGTCGAGGCGCGCGCGTTCGCCGCAGCCGGGATCGACGTGCTCGCGACCGACGATCCCCGCGTTCTCGCGCAGCTCAGCGCCTAGCTGGTCTCCTTCTTCTCCTTCGGCTACGTCGTAGGCGCTGTCCATCCGGTCACGCCGGTCTCCCCGGTCCGGCCGCGCCACTCCCTCTGCCAGCGCTCCTCGATGCGCGCGCGCCACGCCTCGGCCGCGCTGCGCATCGCTCCGGCGATGTCGGGATGGCGATCGCGCAGGTTGATGCGCTCGTCCGGGTCGGCGACCAGATCGGCGAGGAAGACCGCGTCCTCGAGCGGCACGTCCCCGATCGGCGTGCCGGTCCGGTCCGACTCCACGAGCTGCCCGTTGAGCACCAGCTTCCAGCGGCCGCGGCGGATCGCGGTCTGCCGCCCCATCTCCCAGAACAGGTCGTCGTGCGGCGAGGGCGCGCCGTCCGCGATCATCGGGAGAACGTCCAGGCCGTCGAGCTCGTACCGCGCCGCATCTCCCTCTGCGGCACGGAGGATCGTCGGGAAGACATCCATCGCGGCACCGTGCTCGGTCACGCGCCTGCCCGCCGGGATGCGCGCCGGCCAGCTCGCGATCGCGGGCGAGCGGATCCCGCCTTCGAAGAGGCTGAACTTGTGTCCTTTGAGCGAGCACTGCGATCCGTAATACGGATCGGTCCGCCCGTTGAGCCAGTTGCGCGTCTCGCGCGACGGCCCGTTGTCGCTCTGGAAGAAGGCGAACGTGTCGTCGCCGACGCCGGACCGCGACAGCTCGCCGACGATCGCGCCGATGCCGTCGTCCATCGCCGCGAGCATCGCGGCCATGATCCGGCGCTCTGGCGGCAGATCCGGGAACCGATCCATGTAACGCGCCGGGGCGTGCAGCGGGTAGTGCGGAGCGTTGAACGGGACGTAGAGGAAGAAGGGTTCGTCGCGCCGTGACGCGCGGCGCACGTAATCGACGGCGCGCTCGGTGATGAGCTCCGTGAAGTAGCGGCCGTTCGCCCACACCTCGCGCCCGTTCTCCCATAGGTCGTGGATCGGATCGGTCCCGGCCGCCATGTCGAAATAGAAGATGTGCGAGTAGTAGTCGACGCAGCCGGCCATGAAGCCGAACCACTCGTCGAAGCCGTGATCGTGCGGGCGTGAGCCCTCGCTCAGGCCGAGGTGCCATTTGCCGAACATGGCGGTCCGGTACCCGATGGCCCGCAGCGCGGTCGCGATGGTCGGCACGTCGCGCGGCAGACCCGTCGCCGTTCGGTGGCCGCGCAGGATCGAGCGGACGCCGGCGTTTCCCGGGTACCGACCGGTGAGCAGGCTCGCGCGCGATGGGGAGCAGACCGGCGAGTTCGAATACCAGCTCAAGAGCAACGCGCCCGAGGCGGCGAGCGCGTCGAGGTTGGGCGTGGCGAGATCCGTCGCGCCCATGCAGCCAAGGTCGCAGTACGCCTGATCGTCGCTCAGGAAGACGACGAAGTTCGGCCGGCGCATCGCGACACTGTGCCGATGGTCCGCGGGAGCCGCAACACAAGGAGCGCGGTCCTATCCGGCGCGAGCGGCCCGGCCGGCACGAGCGCGGGGCTGGGGAACAAGGCGGCAGCGACGTTTGTTCCAATCGACAGACACTAGGGAGGACATGATGCAGGTCAAAGAGCTCGGCCATCTCGTGCTCTATGTGAAAGATCTCGCGCGCTCGCGACGCTTCTACGGTGAGCTGCTCGGCTGGAACGAGATCACGCCCGAAGGCGGGATGCAGTTCCCTGCCGCGGCATTCACGTCCGGCCGCACGCATCACGAGCTGCTCCTCATCGAGGTCGGTCCGACCGCAGCGCCCCTGCCGAAGGGCAGGCGCCTCGGCCTCTACCACTTCGGTCTGAAGGTCGGCGAGAGCGACGATGAGCTGCGCGAGGCGCGCGATGCCTTGCAGGCCGCGGGCGCGAAGATCGTCGGCGCGTCCGACCATGGTGTGACGCACAGCCTGTACATCGAGGACCCGGACGGGAACGAGATCGAGCTCTATATCGATGTGCAGCCGGCGCGCTGGAAGGACGATCCGTCCGCGGTGTTCGCGGACATCAAACCTCTGCGGCTCTAGTTCCGGCGCCGCTCATCCATAGAAGGAGACGACGGATGAACAACACGGATCTCGCGCTCCTCGTCCTGCGGGTCGCGGTCGGCGTCGTCATCGCGATGCATGGCTTCATGAAGCTCGGCTGGGTCGGCAAGGGCGGATCGCCAGCCGGCGTCGCCGGCTGGTTCGAGAATGGCCTCGGATTCAAGCCTGGGATCCTGTGGGCTTGGGTCTCGATCCTCGCCGAAGGCCTTGGCGGCGTTCTCATCGTGCTCGGTCTCTTCGGTCCGTTCCCGGCGGCGGCCGTCTTCGCGGATCTCGTGGTCGTGACGATCGTCGCGCACGTGCCGAAGGGCTTCTGGTCTACCAACGGCGGTTGGGAATTCCCGGTGCCGCTCGCCGCTGGCGCGTTCGCGATCGCGCTCATCGGCAACGGCCAGTACTCGCTCGACGCCGTGTTGGGCCTCACATATCCCGACGCGCTCGTCGGCGCGTGGTGGATCCTGATGGTCGTGGGCGTCGCGGTCGTCTTCATCAGCCGGGCGATGTTCGCCCCGAAGGCGGCAACGAAGACGGCGTGACATCTCGACCATGTGACGTCAAGACCGTGTGATGTCGTGAGCGCGGAGCCGACACGGGTCCTCGTCGTCGAGGACGATGACGATCTTCGGCGTCTGATCACGATCGCGGTGGCCGACGCCGGCTACTCGGCGGTCGGCGTTGCCGATGGGGCCGCGGCGCTCGCGGCCTGCGCCGAGCGCGATGCGGATGTGATCCTGCTCGATCTCGCCCTGCCGCGGCTCGCTGGCCAGGCGTTCGTGGACGCGTACCGGCGTGACCACGGCCGCGCGAAGCTCATCGTCGTGACGGGCGCGACGAGTGGCGGTGAGATCTCGGCGCGGATGCAGGCCGCCGCGTTCCTGTCGAAGCCGTTCGAGCTCGACGAGCTCGTTCGCGCGATCGGTCGCGTGCTGCATCCGACGGCGGACTAGTGGTGAATTAGATCGCGCACGCTTCACTGACACAGTCGTCCCTTCCGTCTTGGGATGCGTCAAAGGGCTTAACTGCGCACCAGCGCAGACCAGTGGCGCGGGCGACGAAGAGCACACTCACGAGCAGCGCCGCGCTTGAAAGCGCCGGAACGTGCGTCTTCGCTTGAGACCTGCCTATCAGACCGGAGCGGTGGGTGATGAACTTATTGGCACCCTCGTCCGCGCGTTCCGGAGGCGGATGCCGCTGAATTCGAGCGTCGAAGTGATTACCCGATCCCAAAGCGGCCACAGCTCGTTCATGACGCGGAGCTCGATGCCGGCCTCGGCGTGCCTTGCCACCACGTCGTCGATGTCGATGCGCGCGAGAGGCGTGACCGACTCGCGCGATACCTAATAACCCGCACCTTCGTTGTGGACCGTGAACGTGTCGGAGGGCATCAGGTACAGGTAGACCCGCGC
>JBKPCZ010000015.1:0-8210 GCA_046727665.1 Chloroflexota bacterium | reverse complement strand
TTGCCCGTTCCATGCTGCTGGTGCGCTACGAGACGTTCTTCCGCATCGCGCCGCCGACGCTATCTGAGTTCTCGAGCGCGCTGCCGGACGTTCTCGGCGCGAAGGCCGGCGCGCTCGCGATGAACGCGGCCACCGCCCTCTTCGCCTTCTTCGTCCTGCTCGGGCCGTTCGCCGCGGTGAGTGCATGGCGGCTACGTGCACGCCCGGACGTGCGCGCGTGGTCGTCGCTGCTCGTCATCGTGTTCCTCGCCCAGTCGCTCGTCTTCACGCTGCACTCGACGCGCGGCTCGTACCTCCACTCGCTCGCGGCGTTCTTTCCGTTCGGAATCTCGCTCGTGGCCGCGAGTGCGGAACGGATCCTGGCGCGCCGCGATGCGGCGATCGCACGCCTCTGGTTCACCGGCGCGTTCGCGCTGGCCGTGACGGTGTCGGCAGGATCGCTCGTTGAGTGGGATGCGGCATTCAACACGCTCGCGCGCACGCGCGCGGCTGCGCTCGAGGCGATCCCCCCAGGAGCGTTCATGGCGATCGACGCGGCGGCGTGGCGCTCGCTCAGCGGACGCTCGGTCATCGTCACGCCCGCCGCGCTGGACTCCGTGCGGCCCCCGTCCCTGTGCGACATCGCACGCAGCTACGGCGCGCGCTCGCTCGTACTCGAGGCGGCGCACTTCAGCAGCTACGACTCGATCTACAACGACGTCGTGCGACCGGTATGGCTCGGCGCGCCCACCGTTCGTGGATCCATAAAGGTCTTCCCGATCTACGCGGACGCCGGCTGTCCCGAGGTGATCATCCGGTGAGGGACCTCACTGGCCGCGCACTCCCTCCGCTCTTCGTCGCGCTCGCGGCGTTCGCTCTAGGGCTCGTGACGCCGCCTGGCGATCCCGACACGTATTGGCATCTCGCGTCCGGCAAGTGGATGGTGGAGCACGGCCAGCTGCTGCGGACCGACGTCTTCTCCAGCACGGTCAGCGGACAGCCGTACAGCGTCGGCGAGTGGCTCGGCCAGATCGTTCTCTACGTCGCGTATCTCGCCGGCGGTTGGACCGGACTCGTCATCCTCCGCGGGCTGCTCGTCGGCGTGTGCGCGTTCTTCCTCACGCGCGTGGCGCTGCGCGGTGGCGCGCCGATCATCGTCGCGGTCCCCGTGACCTGCGCCGCGCTGCTCCTATCGGAGATCGTGTGGACGGACCGGCCGCACCTGTTCACGCTCGCGCTGTTCCCGGTCGTCCTCGACCTGCTCCTCACGGCGCGAGCCGGCCGCCTGAACGCGCTGCTCGCGGTGCCGCCGCTGATGCTCCTCTGGACGAATCTGCACGGTGGCTACGCGGTCGGCCTCGCGCTCATCGGCATCTTCACGCTGGAAGCGCTCCTCACGCGCCGCAACTGGGCGGCCTTCGCGATCACCGCGAGCACGGCATTCGCCGCGTCGCTCGTCGACCCCGGCTCGCTCGGTCTGGGTGCCGCGGCATCGCACGCGACCGCCCCGCCGCGCTTCATCGTTGAAGAATCGCCGCCCGATGTGACGCGTCCCGCCGGCTTCGTCTTCGCCGCCTTCATCATCGGCGTCCTCGCGCTCGCGCTGCGCGGAGGCGGCACGCTCCTCGACCTGCTGCTCCTCGCGCCACTGCTCTGGCTCGGCCTGTCGGCGCAGCGGCACATGCCGTACTTCGCGTTCGCGGCCGTGCCCTTCATCTCCGCCGCCGTGCCGCGCGCCTGGTCGCCGCTCGAGGCGTGGCTCGCGCGGCGCCGCCCGTACCCGCGCGGCGCCGTCGTTGGTTTCGGCGCCGGCGTCGCCGCGATGGCGCTCGTCGGCCTCGCGTTCGTGCCGAGCGCACCGAACGAGCGCGCCTATCCAACGGCCGTGCTCGATACGGTGCGCTCCGGCTCCGGCGTCCTCTTGAACGAGTACGACTGGGGCGGCTACCTGATCTGGCGCGCTCCCGAGCGCCCGGTGTTCGTCGACGGTCGGCTGTTCCCGTTCCTCCCCGACGTGTTCGCCGACTGGCGTGCCGCGGTCGAGCTCGAGCCGCGCTGGAAGGACGTGCTCGAGCGATACCAGGTCACGCAGGTGCTGCTCAAGCCGGATCGACCCCTCGTGGCCGCTCTTCGGCTGCAGGGTTGGCGCGTCATCGGTGGCGATGCCGGCTCGGTATTGCTGGAGCGGCCGCGCTGACACGCGATGGTCGCCAGTTCGGGCGGGACGCGTCCATATACTCCGCCCACGAGTCCACAGCCGACGCGACTCATCAAGGATCCGGACGATCTCGAGGCGCAGTTCGATGCGCTGGTCGACGCGCTGCGGCGCGACGTCCGGCGTACGCGCCAACAGGTCGAGAAGTTCTCGCGCGCCTACCAGCGGATGGCCGAAGCGCAGTCGGGTCGGTCGACCGAAGGCGCGCTCGACGAGGCGACGCAGCGCTCCTATCGCCGGCTGAAGCAGCTGCAGCTCGTCGTGCAGCACATCGAGTCGAGCGTTTCGTACCTGCTCGGCTCGGGCATCGAGCCCGAGCTCCACGGCGCCGGCGACAAGCAGCTCGACGTCGCGCAGCGCGTGCTCGAGAGCCTCGAGGCGGAGCGCGAGCGGCTGTACCGCGACGTGCACGACGGGCCCGCGCAGGTGCTCGCGAACGCGATCTTCGAGGTGGACTATCTCGAGCGCATCGCCGAGCGCGCGCCGGCCGAGCTGCGGCAGACGCTGCGCAGCGAGCTCGGCACGCTGCGCGGTCAGTTCCGCGCATCGCTCGACTCGGTGCGGGCCATGATCTACGACCTCCGCCCGCCGGAGCTCACCGAGCTCGGGCTCGCCGACGCGATGCGCAATTACGCGAGCGAATGGGAGACGCGCTGCGGCATCAAGGTCTCGAGCAAGCTCGACACGGCGGAGACGACGCTCTCGCCGCAGCAGGAGCTCGCGGTGTACCGCGTGCTCCAGGAGGCCCTGCAGAACGTGCACAAGCACGCGCAGGCCGCGGCGGTCGGCATCGTGTGGCAGCGCTCGGCCGGCAACTGGGTGCTGCACGTCACCGATGACGGCATCGGCTTCGACCTGGTGAAGGCCGCGCGTCGCGCGAAGTCGGTCGGGCTCCTTTCGATGCGCGAGCGGGCGGAGCTGATCGGTGGAAGCCTCCAGATCCAATCGAGCCCGGGCAAAGGATCCGCCGTTACACTCCAGCTTCCGATCGAGGGGTCCGCAGGTGCGGCGCACGCTGAAAGAGGAAGGTCGCTTGGCCGACAAGATTGAGCGGGTCGCCGCGGATCGAAACATCCGCGTCGTCCTCGCAGACTCCAGCCGACTCACGACCATGGGGATCAGCCAGGTCCTGCAGAAGGAACCCGACATCGAGCTTGTCGGCACCGCGGCCGACGGCGAGGAGGCGGCGGCGAAGACGCTCGAGCTCGAGCCCGACGTCCTCGTCATCGAGGCCGATCTGCCGCGCACGTCGGGCATCAAGGTCACGCAGCGGGTGCGGCGCGAGCTGCCGCACGTCGGCGTCGTCGTCCTGACGGCGAAGGACGAGGAGCAGACGCTGTTCGAGGCGATCCGCGCCGGTGCCGCCGCGTATCTCAACAAGGACTGCGATCCGACCGAGCTGGTCGACGCGATCCGCAAGGCCCGCGCGGGCCAGTTCATCATCAACGAGAAGGTGTTCAACCGCCCGGCGGTGGCCTCGAAGGTCCTCGCCGAGTTCCGCGAGCTGTCCGTCTACGGTCCGGGCTCATCGCACGTCTTCGCCCCGCTCTCCCCGCGCGAGGTCCAGATCCTCGACAACATCGCCCAGGGGATGACGAACAAAGAGGTCGCATACGCTCTGGCCATATCGGAACAGACGGTGAAGAATCACATGTCGAGCATCCTGCGCAAGCTGTCGGTGAACGACCGTACGCAGGCTGTCGTCTACGCGATCCGGCAGGGCTGGATCAAAGGACCGGAGATGGGTAGTTGAGCGTGGCAGCCCCCGATCTCGCGAGCGAGCTCGTCAGCGAGCAACAGCGGATCACCGCGGAGGTACGCGAGCTCGATCTGCTCGTCGAATCGACGCTCACCGAGGTGAACCGGCTCAAGGCACGCGAAGACCAGACGCGCACCCGCGTCGAAGAGGTGCGCGCGAACCCCGGGAACTTCCAGCGCGAGGAGATCTTCGGCGCGACCGACGATCATTCCGCCGCGCTCTCGCGCCGCATGACCATGGAGGCACAGCTCGCCGCACTGCAGGCGAAGCGCAAGCTCCTCGACCGCGCGCGAGCTCTCGTCACCGCCGCTCAGAACCACGTCCACAACAGCTCGCAGCGGGAGCCTCTGCCGGCGGACACCGCGCCGATCATCGACGAGAGCCGCCTCCTCCAGGCGGTCGTGGACACGCAGGAAGAGGAGCGCAAGCGAATCGCGCGCCAGGTGCACGATGGTCCGGCGCAGGCGATGGCGAATGTCGTCCTCCAGTCGGAGATCAGCGAGCGTCTCTTCGAGGTGGACCCGGCACGCTCGCGCACCGAGCTCGCCGCGCTCCGGCAGATGGTGAACAAGACTCTGCAGGAGCTGCGCGGCTTCATCTTCGAGCTTCGGCCGATGATCCTCGACGACCTCGGCCTGGTGCCGACGATGCGCCGCTACGTGCAGACGCTCATCGACAAGCATGGGATCCGCATCGATTTCTCGAGCACCGGTCGCGACCGGCGCCTTCCCTCCGACGACGAGGTCGCGATCTTCCGGCTCATCCAGGACTCGCTCGTCGAGCGCATCGAGAAGGCCGCCGCGAAGGATCTCGTGCTCGGCATGACGTGGAAGGACGCCGTGCTCGAGATCCTGCTGCAGAGCGACGGCAAGGAGCTGCCCCCGGACGGCGAGCTGCAGTCCGGCCTGCGCCGCAGCGAGCGCCTCGACCTGCTGCACGGCGAATCGACGCACGAGACACGTGCCGACGGGACGGTCGTGCTCAACGTCCACGTGCCCATCCGGAGCGCACCGCAGCTCATCTCATGAGCGACTCGGATCCACTGTCACCCGCGCAGATCGCCGGCCTGCTCGAATCCACCTGCGCGCTCATCGAGGGTGAGATCAATGCGCTCGGCGACGAGGGGGCGCAGTGGCATCCAGCGCCGGGCGAGTGGTGCGTGAACGAATGCGTCGGGCATGTCATCGAGGCCGAGCGACGCGGCTTCGCCGGGCGCATCCGCGACATCATCGCCGGCCGGCCGCTCGCGGCGTGGGATCAGGACGCGGTGGCGCGCGAGCGCAACGACTGCGCGCGCATGAGCCAGAGCCTCTGGATGGAGTTCATGGGCCTGCGCCACGACAGCATCGCCCTCGTCAAGTCGCTCACGCCGCCGGATCTGGAGCGCAGCGGCGAGCACCCGAAGGTCGGCACGCTGCACGTGAAGGATCTGCTCCAGGAGTGGGTCCATCACGACCGCAACCACACCAAGCAGATCCTGTCGGTGGTGCAGGCGCGCGTGTATCCGCACATGGCGAACTCTCAGAAGTTCGTCGGCGAGTGAGCGCCTAGCCTCGACCTCGCGGCCACAATGCCAGCGCGAGGAGCCACAGCGAGGCGATCGGCAGACCCGCCTGGTGCACGATCGACACGAGCAGGCCCGATCCGACCCACGCCGCTGTCGCGAGCGTCGTCTGCGACCGCGCCGCGACGGTCGGATAGGCGAGGATCCCGTCGTGCGGCAAGGCGTGCGGCGCCGCGAACAGCGACCAGGTCGAGGCGCGCACGACGCGGTCTTCAGTCCTCTCGCGCAGGATCGCGACCGCACCCACGACGAGCGCAGCCGCCGAGATCGCGAGGCTGACGCTCGCGTCCTCACCGGCGCCGAAGCGGCGCACGAGCGACGCGAGACCGAGGTCGACCGGCCGCAGCTCGGCCGCGGAGTACGTCACGAGGTCGAGGTAGCCGGGGATGCCGGCCGGGCCGACGAGCGCGAAGCTCGCCGCCGCGACCGCGGCGACGCCCGCCACGAACGGCCAGCGCCGTTCGCGATCGAGGAGCGCGGCGACCGCGAAGAGTGGAAGGAACTGCGGCCGCATCGCGGTGAGTCCCAGCAGCAGCCCCGACCACCGCGGCGGCGCGCGCAGCGCACCCGCGACGGCGAGGAGGATGAGCGGCGTCGTTTGGCCCTGCACCAGCGCGATGAGCGCCGGCGGGGCGAGCATCGCGAAGGGAAAGAGGCGGCGGCGCTGCTCGGGTGGCGCGAGAGCGCCCAGCAAGACCGCGGCGGCCGCGAGCGCGGCGACGAGCAGCGTGAGCATGACCACGTAGGCGAGCTCGAAGGGAAGGAAGCCGAGCGGCGCGAGGAGCAGCGAGACGACGGGCGGGTTCGGGTTGTTCAGGAACAGCGTGCGCTCCGGCCGCGTCTCGTGCTCCATCCGCTGGATCGCCTGGCGGTCGGTGACGTCGGCGACGTGGCCGGTCGCGACGAGCCGCGCCGAGGAGTAGAGGGCGACGAAGTCGAACGACGCCGGCGACGCGCTCCACGTCGCGAAGGCGATAGCCCATGCCGCCGCGCAAACAACGAGCATGGCGAGCGCGCGGGGGAGCACGCGCGAATGCTATGGGAGCGCGGTCACGCTCCGCCGATGTTCGTGAGCGCGATGCCCTGGTAGTAGTGCTTCAGGATCTGTTCGTAGTTCGAGCCCTTCAGCGCCATGCCCTGCGCGCCCCACTGCGACATGCCGACGCCGTGCCCGAAGCCGCGCCCGTAGAAGATGAAACGCGGCGGCAGCTTGTAGAGGTAGCCCGTGACGCGGATCGACGTGAGCTCGCGGTCTTCGTTGAGGCTGCGCTCGTAGGTGGTGCTCAGGAGCTCCGACCCGAGGATGTTCATGTCCACCAGGCGGGCGCTGTCGCGCCACGAGACCCACTCCATCTCGCCACCCTCGGTCAGCTCGACCGTGAAGAGGCTGCTCTTCAGACCGAAGTAGTAGCGCGTCACGTCCTTGCCGATGTCGCGCGAACCCGCCGTGCCGACGACGCGCGCGAGCGTGACGCGGCCTGCGCCGGTGACGCGGACGAGCTCGATGCGCTGCGGCACGCCGACGTTGACGCCACGCGAGCGCAGGTAGTCCCCGAGCTGTGGTGCGGTGAACTCGCGGTTCCATTCCCAGCTCGTCTTGCCCCAGCCGCTGTCCTTCGCGATCTCGTCTCCCGGCGAGAGCACGCTGCGCAGATAGGGGAGCGCGTTCGCGTAGACGTTCTCCGAATCCTCGGTGACGCCGCCCGCGTTCGCGGAGTAGAGCGCTTCGATCGGAGCGCCGCGGTAGGTCGCGACGATGCCGGCGGTGCGCTCGACGGCCCGGATCGTCGAGTCCGCCTCCGTCCCGAGGCCGGCGTACTCCTGGTCGCGGACGTCACCTTCAAGGTCGTAGTTCCCATGACGGTGCAGGTGCGTCACGAGATACGTGCGCGCCGCGATCGCCTGCGCCGCGAGCGCTTCGCCGTGCCAGCTCGACGGCGACTCCGCGCCGGTCACCGACGCGAGGTAGCGGCCCGTCTCGACCTGGTTGACGACGATCATGTCGCCGTCGTCGTCGGTCGTGACCTCGAGCGTGCCGCGGAAGAGCCGGCCGCCGAAGTTCAGGTAGCCGAAGTCGGCGGCGAAGCGAACCACGGCGACACGCGGTCCCGACAGGATGGGCGTGCCGAGCGCGTCGTCCGACCCCGCCAGGAGCGAGACCTCGAACGGGATGGTGACGAGCTTGCCACTCACCTGCGCCTGGCGTGCCGCGCGCCGCGCCTCGCGCAGGAGCTCAAGACGGCTGGCCCTCTCCTCCCGCGTCAATCCTTCGCGCGCCGGCGGCAGCGTGACCGGCTCGCCCTCGATGCGCTGCACGTTCGTGCGCGCGACCAGGCGCTGCCCGCCCTTGTACAGGACCTTGCCGTCCTCGGTCGTCGCCGTCATCGCTCCGGTCGAGCCGATGAGCGCGTACGACGTGCCGTAGAGCGAGACGTTCACCCGCACCATCTCGGGCACCGCGGCGAGCGGCGCGGCGCGCGCGGGCTCGGACAGCGAGATCGTCGATGCGGCGATGACGACGCAGGTCGCGAGGTGGCCGAGGAGCGTCCGCCGTCTCACGGCTCTCCTCGATACACCTCCGGCTTGAGCACGCCGATGAACGGCAGGTTGCGATACCGCTCGGCGTAGTCAAGTCCGTACCCGACGACGAACTTGTCGGGGATCTCGAACCCGCGATAGTCGATCCGTATGGG
>JBKPCZ010000014.1:0-7040 GCA_046727665.1 Chloroflexota bacterium | reverse complement strand
TGAGCGTACGCTCGCCTCGCACCCGACGAGGAGGACGACATGCCGAAGACGCGAGCCGAGCGGGAGCGAGGGCGTGGCGAAACGCCGAGCAAGCGCGCGCTGAAGGGCGCGCAGAAGACCGGCCGACAGGACATGGAGCGTGGCGTGACGAGTCGCGCGCGCAAGCGCAAGCAGGGTGCTGAGACGGTCCCGGATCCACGCTACGGCGGGCGCCCAGGAAGCGAACATTCGAAGTGGCAACCGCCCGCGGAGCGCCTGAGTCCGCGTCAGAAGAAGGCGCGCGCGAAGAGCTGATCGCGGCTGGTGCCGCCCGCGCGGGCTAGCGTCGCTGGATGTCGAACTTTCCCGCGCGCACGCGATCGACGCGCACCAGGATCGCGACGCCCTGCTTATCGGGATCGGTGTCCTTTTCGATCTGCACGACGCGGCCCCAGATACGTTCGCGCAGCTCGGCGTCGTCCACGATGCGCGCCTCGCCATAGAAGCGGAGCGTTCGTCGGTCCCGCGTGACGTTGCGGACCATCACGGCGACGCGCGGATTCGTGCGAACGGCGGCCTCCGTCTCCGCACGGCCGCGCTCCCACCATGCGAGATGCTCCGCGTCCCAGACCATGAGGCTGCCCTTCAGCGCAACGTCGGGCTGACCGTCGTTCGACGTCGCGACGACGCCGGTCCCCTGGCCGCGATCTCCGTCGGTGCGCGCGTTGTCGACGATGTCGGCGAACACGGTCAGGTCGATCGCGGTGACCGGTGGTGCCGATGCCATCGGCGCGACGCTACCACGGGCGACTGAGCGAGAATCGGAGCATGGCAACTTCGCCCACCGAACGGCGTGTCGCCGAGCTGCGCGAGCGGATCGAGAAGGCGAACTACGAGTACCACGTGCTCGACCAGCCCACGATCGCCGACGAGGCCTACGACGCGCTCATGCGCGAGCTCCAAGACCTCGAGGCGAAGCATCCGGAGCTCGTCACGCCCGAGTCGCCGACGCAGCGTGTCGGGGCGCCGGCGTCGAATCGCTTCGCCCCGGTGGAGCACGCTCGCCCGATGCTCTCGCTGGCCAACGCCTTCGACGAGACGGAGCTTCGCGCCTTCGATCAGCGCGTCCGCAAGGGGCTCGGCCGCGAGGACGTCGGCTACGTGTGCGAGCTGAAGATCGACGGACTGGCGATCAACGTGACCTACCAGGACGGGAGGTTCGTGCAGGGCGCGACGCGCGGTGACGGGTTCGTCGGCGAGGACGTCACCGCGAACCTGCGGACCATCAAATCGATCCCGCTCACGTTCCGCGCGAAGGTCGCGGGCCGGGTCGACGTCCGTGGCGAGGTCTACCTGCCGACCGCGTCCTTCGAGACGACGAACCGCGAGCGGGCCGAACGTGGCGAGCCCCTGTTCGCGAACCCACGCAACGCGGCCGCCGGAGCGGTGCGCCAGCTCGACCCGAAGGCGACCGCGAAGCGCAACCTCGCCATGTGGTCGTACTCCGCGGCCGGTCTCGAGGTCGCGTCGCAGCGCGAGCTCCTCGAGCGGCTTCGCGAGCTCGGCGTGAGGACGAACCCGCACTGGAAGACCGCGCAGGACATCGATGAGGCCCTCGCATTCATCGCGGAGTGGCGCGAGAAACGGCACGACCTCGATTACGGGACCGACGGCGTCGTCGTGAAGGTCGACCGTATCGAGGATCAGGACCGCCTCGGCTTCGTGTCACACAACCCGAAGTGGGCGATCGCGTTCAAGTTCCCGGCCGAGCAGGCGACGACGACCGTGGAGGACATCAAGGTCTACGTCGGCCGGACCGGCGTCTTCACGCCGGTCGCGTGGCTCGCACCGGTGCTCGTCGGCGGCACGACCGTGCGCCGCGCGACGCTGCACAACCTCGACGAGGTGCGCCGCCTTGACGTGCGGGTCGGGGACCGCGTCGTGATCCAGCGCGCCGGCGACGTCATCCCCGAAGTCGTCCGCGCGGAGCACGAGGCTCGCGCGAAGGGCGGGAGCTATCCGGAGTTCACGATGCCCGAGCGCTGTCCCGAGTGCGGCGGCGCCGTGGAACATGCCGAGGGCGAGGTCGCGTACCGCTGCGCGAACCCGGTCTGCCCGGCCAAGACCGGTCAGCGCATCGGCCACTTCGTCGGGCGCGGCGGCTTCGACATCGAGGGGATGGGCTGGGCGCTCATCACGCAGCTCCAGGAACGCGGGCTGGTCACGAATCCGGCGGACGTCTTCTTCGTCACGAAGGAGCAGCTGCTCGAGCTCGATCGCTTCGCCGAGAAGAGCGCGACGAACATCTACGACCGTATCCAGAACGCGCGCCGGCGTCCGCTCAGCCGGATGCTGAACGCGCTCGGCATGCCGCACGTCGGCGGGACGACCGCGGAGGTCCTCGCGCGGTGGCTCGTCGAGCGCGTGCCGAAGGAGCCGACGTTCGCGGACGTGCTCGCCGTGCTCAGATCGACGACGGCGGAGGAGCTGCAGTCGATCGACGGCGTCGGCGAGGTCGTGGCGCGCGGCATCACCGAATATTTCCGGCGGCCGGAGGAACAGAAGTTCCTCGAGCGCTTGAGCGAAGCGGAGCTGCGACCGATCCTCCCCGCAGCACGCGCCGCGGCACCGGCCGCCGGACCGTTCGCGGGCAAGACGGTCGTGTTCACCGGCACGCTCGAGCGCCGCTCGCGTGAAGAAGCCGAGACGCTGGTGCGCTCACTCGGTGGCAAGACGACAACTTCGGTGAGCGCGAAAACAGATCTGCTCGTCGCCGGGCCCGGTGCCGGTACCAAGCTCGAGAAGGCACGTCAGCTCGGTGTCAAAGTGGTAGACGAGGAGACCTTCGACGCTATGCTCCGTTAGGCAATAGGGAAGGGGTTCTAGAGCAACTTGTACCAGCCGCAAACACAGACACGACCCGTGGCGCACGCAGCCTCGACAGCCGCGATGCATCCGGAGATGCCGGCGATCCCGCTGCCGCCCGAGCCGCAGACGATCGAGCAGACCGGACTCACGCTGGGCTTCCTCGCCGACCTCGCACTGAAGACGCTCTACCTGCGCGGCCAGATGTCGATGGCCGACATCGCTGGCGCGCTCGGCCTCTCCATCCAGGGCGTGACCGACAAGATCATGGAGTTCCTCAAGACCGAGCGGCTCGTAGAGATCCGTGGCGGCGCGGGGATCTCGTCCGCCTCGTACCAGTTCGTCATCGTCGACCGCGGTTCGGAGAAGGCGCAGGAGGCGCTCGCGCGCAGCCAGTACGTCGGCAAGGCACCGGTGCCGCTCGCGACCTACGTCGCGGCGGTGCAGCGGCAGTCCATCTCGAACATCCACGTCACGCCCGAAGACCTGGCGCGCGCGTTCGCGCACATGGTCATCCCGCGCGAGACGCTCGCGCAGCTCGGGCCGGCCGTGAACTCAGGCAAATCGATCTTCCTGTTCGGGCCACCCGGCAACGGCAAGACGACGATCGGCGAAGTGCTCGTGTCGCTCATGCGCGGTGAGGTCGTCCTCCCGTACGCGGTCGAGATCGACCAGCAGGTCATCAAGGTCTTCGACCAGGTCTACCACCGTCCGGTGATGGAGCAGGCGGCGTCCGACCGCCTCCGATTCGATCACCGCTGGATCATCAGCAAGCGTCCCATCGTCATGACCGGCGGCGAGCTGACGCTCGAGACGCTCGACCTCATCTACGACGAGACCTCGAAGTTCTACGAGGCCCCGTTCCAGATGAAGGCCAACGGCGGCATCTTCATGGTCGACGACTTCGGTCGGCAGCGCGTGTCGCCGAAGGACCTGCTCAACCGTTGGATCGTCCCGCTCGAGAAGCGCGTCGACTACCTCACGCTGCACACCGGCAAGAAGATCGAGATCCCCTTCGACATGCTCATCATCTTCTCGACGAACCTCGATCCGGCGGACCTCGTGGACGAGGCGTTCCTGCGGCGCATCCGCTACAAGATCGGGATCGAGGCGCCGACGGTGGCGCAGTACGAGGAGATCTTCAAGCGCATGTGCGCGCGGAAGAACATCGAGTACCGCGCCGAGTCGATGTCCCAGATCCTCGCGATCTACCGCACGAAGAACATCGGCCTGCGCTCCTGCCACCCGCGCGACATCATCGAGCAGCTGATCGACACGGCGCGCTTCCTTGGACAGCCGCCCGCGCTCACGTCGCAGCTCGTCGAGATGGCCTGCGAGTCCTACTTCGTCTCGCTCGACCCGAGCGGCAACCCAAGGGACTGACCACCCGCCCGACCGCGCAGTAGATGGGACTCGGCGCGCTCAAGGACGGCCTCGCACCGACGCCGCCGATGGGTTGGAATTCCTGGAACCGCTTCGGCCCGTTCGTGTCCTCCCAGCTGGTGCGTGAGACCGCCGACGCGCTGATCGAAAGCGGTATGCGCGACGCGGGCTACCGCTACGTCGTCATCGACGATGCCTGGGAGGGGAGCCTCCGCGGCGATGACGGCCACCTTCAGCCGAATCTCTGGCGCTTTCCTGACATGCGCGCGCTCGCAACATATGTTCACGAACGCGGCCTGCGCTTCGGCCTGTACACGTGCGCGGGCGATCGCACCTGTCAGGGCTATCCCGGCAGTCGCGGGCGCGAGTTCCTCGACGCGCGCCGCTTCGCGTCGTGGGACGTGGACTTCATGAAGATCGACTGGTGCCACGCCGCGGGTCTGGACGCGCGCCTCGCGTACACGACGTGGTCTGAGGCCATTCGTGCCACCCGGCGCCCGATGCTGCTTTCGATCTGCGAGTGGGGCCGCAACCGGCCGTGGGAGTGGGCCGGCGCCGTCGGGCATCTGTGGCGCACGTCGCACGACATCGCCGATCGGTGGGACAGCCTCATCGACATCCTCGACCGGCAGGAGGCGCTTGCGCAGTACGCGGGTCCGGATCACTGGAACGATCCAGACATGCTCGAGGTCGGAAACGGCGGGATGACGGACGCCGAGTATCGCGCTCACTTCTCGCTGTGGGCGATGCTCGCCGCGCCGCTCATGGCCGGGAATGACCTGCGCGCGATGAGCGAAGCGACGCGCGCCATCCTCACGGCGCCCGAAGTGATCGCGGTCGATCAGGACCCGCTCGGTCGTCAGGGTCGCCGCGTCCGCCAAGAGAACGGCGTCGAGGTGTGGGCGCGGGAGCTCGAGGGCGGCGCGCGCGCCGTAGTCCTTCTCAACCGCGGTGAGACCGCGGCGCGCGCGGAGGTCACCTGGGATCTTCTCGGGGGGTCGCGATCGCACATCGCGCTCGTGCGTGACCTCTGGGAGCGACAGGATGTAGGCCGCCGGAGCGAGGGCTACGACGTCACACTCGGACCACACTCCGCCGCGCTGCTCAAGATCACGCGCGACAATGCGTCGCGTGCGTGAGACCGAGGAAGAGCTCGTGGTGCTGCAGTCGCTCATCGATCGGAGCCACGCGCGTATCGGCTCGTACATGAAGGCCATCACGCATCCCGCGGAGTGGGCGCTCAGCGCGAAGCAGGTCGTGAAGCTCCTCGAGGGCATGAAGACGATCGCCGTCGCAGCTCCCGCGCCGAACGGCGATCCGCTCGTCGCGCCCATGGACGGCTGGTTCCTCCACGGCAAGTTCTATTTCAGCTCGTCGGGCGATGCCATCCGCATCAAGGGACTGCGCAAGCGTCCGCGCGCAAGCATCGCCTATTTCGGCGAGCGGTTCCTCATCAACGCGCATGGTCCGGTGGAGCTGATGTTCAAGGGACATCCCGACGCTCTCGAGATCGACGGCGTCTGCAAACAGCTTTTCGGCGAGAGCGCGTTCGCCTTGAGCGAGAAGGGCGTGTACGTACGGCTAGACGCCGATCGCTTCTTCACCTCTTCACGAACGCCGGAGGCGTTCCCCTCTTAGCCGACCCGGCGTTCGTAGAGGCGCGCGTGCGGCACGATGGCTAGCCACCGCGGCGCGACCGCGCGCCAGATGCGCAGCGTCACGATCACGAAGCGGAAGAAGAAGCGCTCCGCAGGACCCCAGCGCAGCTCGAATGCGTCGCGCAGGGATGGCGGCAGAAGACCGGCCGCGACCACGTCCGTCGGCCAGTAAACGGCGTCGGGCAGCGCGACGAAGGGGTGGATGACCCTCCGAGCGACGAGCCGGCTGGTGATGTCCGGCACGACCGCGGTCGCGAGCATGTCACGCTCATACCGCTCGAGGTCGCCGATCGTCGGTGGGAAGAGCTCGTCGGGGACTCCGAGCTCTCGCGCGAACACCTTGCCTTCGTCCCAATACCGCTGACGGTCCGTGGCGGGGAGCCGGCCCGCGACGAGCTCGTACCAGCGGAGCGAGGTGAGCACGAGCGTCGCCTGCACCCAGAGGAGCAGATGCGGATCACGCGCACGGTAGGGTCGTCCGTCCTCTGCGGTCCCACGCACGCCGACATGCCGCGCGTCGATGCGACGGAGAGCGCGCAGTGCTCGTGACGTCGTGCCGAAGACCGCATCGAGCGAGGTGTTGGCCGTGCGGTGAAATCGGCCGAACGGATCGCGCCGGAAGTCCGAGTGCTGATCGACGCCCGCGGCAACGAGCGGATGGGCGATCTGCAGTAGGACCGCCGCGGTGCTCCCGAGCGCGGCGAACAGCTCGCGATTGAGCCGCCGCGCCACCGCGTCTCGCGGCAGGATGCCGACGTCCGCCACACTCGGGAGTGTGATGCTGCTGCGGTCCTTCGGCTACGCCATCGAAGGCGTCTCATACCTGATACGTACGCAGCGAAGCGCGCGCATCGAGATCACGATCGGCCTCCTCGTCGTCGTATTGGCCGTCTGGCTCGACATCACGCCGGTCCAATGGGCGGTCCTCGTTCTCGCGATGGCGCTCGTCCTCGCGCTCGAGGCCCTGAACACGGCGATCGAGATCGCGGTCACGCTCGCGTCGCCCGAGCGCCAGCCGCTCGCCAAGGCGGCCAAGGATGTGGCGGCAGCCTCGGTCCTCGTCGGTGCGATCGGCGCCGCGGCGGTGGGGCTCCTCATCCTCGCGCCGCCGCTGCTCGCCAGGATCGCCCGCTGACCATGCTAGTATCCTAGTAA
>JBKPCZ010000013.1:0-4169 GCA_046727665.1 Chloroflexota bacterium | reverse complement strand
CGTCTCGCGCAGTCGAGCGATCTGAAGGACGGCGCGCGCTCGATCGTCGCGACGCCGATCCTCGTCGCGGGCGAGCTCGCCGGGACGCTGTCGTTGGCCCAGGCGACGGCGCCGCGCGACTGGACCACCGACGAGGTCCGGCTGGTCGAGGCCGTGGCGCGCGAGCTGCGCGTCGCGATGGAGACGGCGCGTCTGTTCCAGGCGCGCAAGGGCGAGAACGAGCGGCTCATCGCCCTGCAGCGCGCCGCCGCCACGCTCGCTGCACGCACCGACCCGCATGAGGTGTTCGACATGATCCTGCGCAGCGCGGTGCAGCTGCTCGGGCAGGGCAGCGCGTCGCTCTACACCTGGGACGATGAGGCAGGCGTGCTGCGACTCGCGGAGAACTTCGATCCGGTGGGCCGCGTTCCGGACGACGCCATCCTGCGGCCGGGCGAGGGCGTGGTCGGGCGTGTCTTCGCGAGCCGCGAGCCGCTCATCGTCAGGGACTACCAGACGTGGGAGGGGCGCACCGCGGTCGGCGTGGAGACCGGGCTGCGCGCCTGCATCGCGGTGCCGCTCGTGCGTAGCGGCCGCGTGCTCGGAGCGCTGGGTCTCCGTTCGTACGACGTCGCCGCCTCGTACAGCGAGGACGACGCGCGCATGCTCGCGCTCTTCGCCGACCAGGTCGCCGCCGCTCTCACCACCGTCGAGGCGTTCGGCCGGCAGCGCCAGGCGGTCGAGCAGCTCGAGCGCCTGAACCGCGCGAAGAGCGAGTTCGTCTCGATCGTCAGCCACGAGTTCCGCACGCCGCTCACCGGCATCCAGGGGTTCAGCGAGATGATGCGCGACGAGGATCTCTCCCTCGAGGAGATGCGCGAGTACGCCGGCGACATCAACAAGGACGCCCAGCGTCTCAACCGCATGATCAACGAGATGCTCGACCTCAGTCGCATGGAGTCGGGCCGGATGACGCTCCATCCCGAGCGCATCGACCTCAACGCCGTCATCGACGACGTCGCCGCCCGCGTCCGGCCGAACGCGCCGAACCACACGCTCACGCTTGACCTGCAGCCAGATCTCCCGCAGCTGCAGGCGGACCGCGATCGCCTGACGCAGGTCGCGTCCAACCTCCTCAACAACGCCGTGAAGTACTCGCCGACCGGAGGTCGGATCACCGTAACGACGCGCGCCGTCGGCGATGAGCTTCGCCTGGACGTTCGCGACGAAGGGCTCGGGATCCCGCCGGACGCGCTCGACACGATCTTCGAGCGTTACTCGCGCGTCGACTCGCAGGCCACAAAGGATATTCCGGGCACCGGTCTCGGCCTTCCCATCGTCCGCCAGATCGTCCAGCTCCACGGCGGCCGCGTGTGGGCGGACAGCGAGCTCGGCCGCGGCTCGGTGTTCCATGTCGTCCTGCCGCTTGCAGGGTCGGGCGCCCAGGTGGAGGCTTGAGCGCGCCGATGCCGGACCGCACCGTTTGAGCGCCGACCGCATCCTCCTCGTCGACGACGAGGAGCAGATCCGCAAGCTGCTCGAGTCCTCGCTCCAGCGTCGCGGTTACGAGGTCGCGGTCGCCTCCGACGGTATCGAGGCGCTGCGACAGATCCGCGCGCGGATGCCCGACCTCATCGTCACCGACGTGAACATGCCGAACATGAACGGCTTCGAGCTCACGCGACGGCTCCGTGCCGATCACCGCACCGCGCGCGTGCCGATCGTGATGCTGTCGGCGCGCAAGCAGGCCGACGACATCCTCACCGGCTACGCGGAGGGCGCCGACGAGTACATCGCGAAGCCGGTCGAGATGGCCGTGCTCGCGGCGAAGATCGAAGTGCTCATCAAGCGGATGAAAGCGACCGCCGGCGTCGTGATCAAACGCGGCAGGGTGGTGGTCTTCCTTCGAGGCAAGGGCGGCGCTGGCGCGACGACACTCGCGGTCAACAGCGCGGTCGCGCTCGCTGAGACGAAGATGTACAAGACCGCGATCCTCGACCTGAGTCTCGAGTTCGGCAACGTCGCCTCGCATCTCAACCTGACACCGCAGCGCACCTTGGCCGACCTGGCCGAGACGCCCGCGGACCAGCTCGATGACGCGACGTTCGCGACGTTCCTCGCGCAGGACAGGAGCGGCGTGCAGATCTGCGTCGGCTCGGGCGCGCCGGAGCACGCGGAGCTCGTGACGGTGAGCGCGGTGCAGCAGAGCATCGATCGGCTGCGGCGCGGCAGCGACTACCTCATGGTCGACACGCCACCGTCCTTCACCCAGCAGACGCTCGCCGCGATCGACACGGCCGACGGCGCCTGCGTCGTTGCGGAGCCGCACGTCGCGTCGATGAAGGCGGGCCGCGACTGCCTCGACGTCCTCGCGAAGCTGTCGTTCCCGGCCGAGCGGATCCTCTTCGTGGTCAACCGGACCTCGCAGAGCGGTCTCGAGACAGACGAGGTGGCGCGCTTCTTCAACCGGCGACCCGACATCGTCGTGCCCTTCACGCCGGCCTTCGACGACGCCGCCGATCGCGGTCGGCCGATCGTCGTGCTCCATCCCGATAACGCCGCGTCCAAGCAGCTGCGCGATCTCGCGGCGCGGCTCACCGTGCTGGCACCGGCGGGGCGCTGACATCCGCGTCCGCTTCTGGGGCACGCGCGGCTCGATCTCCTCGGCGGGACCCGAGACGCTGCGCTACGGCGGCAACACGCCGTGCGTGGAGGTCGCGACGGACGACGGGACCCTGCTGGTCTTCGACTGCGGTACCGGCGCGCGCAAGCTGGGGCTGACGCTCGCGCAGAAGGGCCCGGTGCGGCTGCACCTGCTTCTCTCTCACACGCACGCCGACCACATCCAGGGCCTGCCGTTCTTCCTGCCGGCCTTCACGCCGGGCAGCCACATCACGGTCTACGGACCGTCCGGCGTGGACCGCCGCCTTCCGACCGCCGTCGGCGGCACGATGGACTACGCGTATTTCCCCGTGCCGCTCGAATCCCTTCCCGCGAAGGTCGACTTCATCGAGCTCGGCGAGACCGAGTTCTCGATCGGCGGCATCAAGATCCGCACGCAGTTCCTGAATCACACCTCACCGTGCATCGGCTATCGCGTGACGGCGGGGTCGGCGACGCTGGTGTACGCGACCGATCACGAGGCGCATGCGAATCCGCACTGGCGCACCGATCGCGGCAGCGATGCCTTCGACCCCGGGCTCTTCGCGCACACCGGCGATACGCGCCACGCCTCGTTCCTGAGCGGGGCCGACGTCACCATCCACGACGCGCAGTACGGCGCCGCGGACTATCCGACGAAGGCGGGTTGGGGCCACAGCACGGTCGAATACGCGGTGGACGTCGCGCTCGCCGCGCGCGTGAGGACGCTGGTCCTCTTCCATCACGATCCGGACCGGGACGACTCGAGCGTGGACGACCTGACCGCCGTCGCCGCCAGTCGCGTCATGGCGTCGAAACGTGCGCTGCGCATCGTCGCCGCCGCCGAGGGTGAGGAGCTGATGCTGGCCGAGGGCGCGTACGCGCGCACGACCGACGTCGAGCCCGCTCCCGCCGCGATGCCCGATCGCGCGCGCATCCTCGTCGCCGACGATGACGTCGCTCTGGTGCGGATCCTCGAGGCGGTGCTGCGCGGCGACGGCTATGACGTCGACGTCGCGTTCGACGGCGACGAGCTGCTGGGCAAGGCCGCCGCGGCCGCGTATGACCTGGTCCTCGTCGATATCCAGATGCCGAACTTGGACGGCCTCTCCGCGTGCAGGCGACTGAGATCGCTCGACGGGTACCGCGACACGCCGTTCGTCGTGCTCACGGCACGGACGCGGCAGGACGATATGGCGGCGGCCTTCGACGCCGGGATCACCGACTACATCCGCAAGCCATTCGCGCTGCCGCAGGTGCGCGCGCGAGTACGCTCTTGGCTTGCGCGTGGCGCAGCCCGCCGGGTGTGACCCCGCGGGTCGCCTCGACCGTATACCCGTCGACACCGCGAAAAGGGGGACGACCGTGGGCGAGTTGAATGAGACCCAGCGCTATTTCATCGAGGAGCACGTCGAGGACTACATGGACGGACTCATCTCGCGGCGCGAGCTGCTCCGACGCGTGACCCTCATCTCAGGAAGCGCGGCTCTCGCGGCGAGCATCGTTGCGGCATGTGGAACGCCGACGCCGAGCACCACGGGCGGGGCGGC
>JBKPCZ010000012.1:0-6789 GCA_046727665.1 Chloroflexota bacterium | reverse complement strand
TGCCGGCGACGTCACCGAGCGCCGCCCTGAGCGCTTCGCCTTTTGCCGTGTCGCGCACCGCGGCGGCGACGTGCGTCCCACGCGTGAGATACGCGCGCAGCACCGCGGCGCCGAGATTCCCGGTCGCGCCGGTGACGACCGCCGCGTGAGACGAAAGATCCAGCACGCGCCCGTAGTATGGGCACGATGACGGTGCTCGAGCGCATCAATGATCCACGTGACATACGCACGCTGAATAAGGACGAGCTGCTGCAGCTCTGTCACGACATCCGCGAGTTCACGGTCGACACCGTGCAGCGGACCGGAGGCCACATCTCGTCCAGCCTCGGCACCGTCGAGCTCACTGTCGCGCTTCACCGCGTCTTCGAGTCGCCGCGCGACAAGATCGTCTGGGACACCGGTCATCAGGCCTACGTTCATAAGATGCTCACCGGTCGGCGCGCTCGCTTCGATACGCTGCGGCAGCTCGGCGGCATCTCGGGCTTCCTCGTGCGCACCGAGTCCGAGCACGACCAGTTCGGCGCCGGCCACGCCGGCACGTCGATCTCGGCCGCGCACGGCATGGCCCTCGCGCGCGACCTCAAAGGCGAGTCGTGGAACGTCGTGGCCGTGATCGGCGACGGGGCGCTGACCGCCGGGCTCGCCTTCGAAGGTCTCAACAACGTCGGCCACGATCACCGCCGCGTGATCGTGGTGCTCAACGACAACGGCATGAGCATCGCGCCGAACGTCGGCGCCGTGTCGCGCATGCTCGAGGCGGTGCGCACCGCGAGCCCGTACCGCGGGGCGAAGCACGTCGTGCGTCAGGTGCTCGACCACATGCCCGCGGGCGAGCTCGCGGAAGAGGCACGGCGAAGGATCTTCAACAGCCTCAAGGCGCTCCTCATCCCCAACCTCTTGTTCGAACAGCTCGGCTTCACGTACTTCGGCCCCGTCGACGGGCACGACCTGTTCGCGGTCGAGAGCATCCTCGCGAAGGCACGCGACTTCCGCGATGGTCCGGTGTTCGTGCACGTGCACACGCAGAAGGGGCACGGGTACGGTCCGGCCGAGGACGACAACGTGAAGTGGCACGGCGTGTCGGCGTCCGGGTCGGCCAAGGCGGCGGCGCCGCAGTACACGAGCGTGTTCGCGAGCACTGTCGACGAGATCCTCTCGCACGACGAAGAGACCGTCGCGATCACCGCCGCGATGCCCGGCGGTACCGGCCTTCAGCCATTCATGTCCGACCATCCGAAACGCATCATCGACGTGGGCATTTGCGAACAGCACGCCGTGACGATGGCCGCGGGTCTCGCGACGCAAGGGATCGTTCCGATCGTCGCGATCTACTCGACGTTCCTGCAGCGCGGCTTCGATCAGGTGCTGCACGACGTCGCGGTGCAGGACCTGTCGGTGGTCTTCGCCATGGATCGCGCCGGCATCGTCGGGGACGACGGCCGTACGCATCAGGGTCTGTACGACATCGCGTACCTGCGCTCGCTGCCCGGCTTCACGCTCATGGCGCCGAAGGACGAGGCGGAGCTGCGCGACATGATCTGGACCGCATACCGACACGCGCGCGCGCAACGCGGGCCCATCGGCGTCCGCTTCCCGCGCGGCGTTGGCTTCGGCGTCGCCATTCCCGAGGTGCCCCGCGAGCTGCCGATCGGCGTCTCGGAGACGCTGCGCGAGGGCGATGACCTCGTCATCGTCGCGTACGGCCAGCCGGTGAACGCCGCGCTCGACGCCGCCGAAGCGCTGGCGCGCGAGGGACTGCAGGCGACGGTCGTGAACGCACGCTTCGCGAAACCGCTCGATGCCGAGCGGCTGCTGGCCCTCGCCGCGCGCACGCCGCGGTTCGTCACGGTCGAGGAGCACGTCGTCGCCGGCGGTTTCGGTTCCGCGGTCGCGGAGCTGCTGCACGAGCGGGGTGCCCGCGTCGAGCTCGAGATGCTCGGCATCCCCGACGAGCACGTCGATCACGGCGCGCAGAAGCTGTGGCGGCGCCACTACGGACTCGATGCGGAGGGGATCGCCGCCGCGGTCCGCGGCCGGTGGCCCCAGCTCGTGCGCTCGGAAGCGCCGGAGCGGACCGCGGGTTAGCTAGGCCGCGAGCGGAGCCTTCGCGCCGCCCAGGAGCCGGTCGGCGCGGCTGATGAGATCGTCGATGTCGAACGGCTTCGCGAGGACCTCGTGCACGCCGGTCGCCGCGCTCGCGGTCTCGGCCTGTTCGGGCAGCCCGGTGAGGAACAGGACCGGCACGCCGTGCCAGCGCGGGTCGCCGCGGAGGAGGTCGAACACGTCGAGACCGCTCAGACCTGGGAGGGCGACATCGAGGATCAGCAGATCCGGGCGACCGAGGTGGACCGAGTCCATCACCAGGGCTCCGTTGGCGACGGCCTCAGCCGTGACGTCGAGTCGCTCGGTGAGCGCCTGGCGCAGAACGTCGGCGATGTCCGGATCGTCCTCCGCGATGAGGACGCGCTTCACGCGACGAGGAGTGCGAGGATGCGAAGGAAGATGCGCTCGCTGACGCAGACCTTACAAGTGCACATGGGCGGCCTTCCATGCAGCCGTCGTGCCATCTGGCATGTTCGCTGCTCTGGCGAGCGGGCATGAGGACCGGGGGAGTGCTCGGGGCCGTGATGTCCATTGTCCGCGCCGCGCTGGCGCCCATCGGCGCGCTCGCGCGATGGGGCTTCGGCGCATCGGAGGAGGAGCTACCGCCGGCCGCGCCGCCGCGCCCAGGACCACCACATGGACCGGTGCCGGCGATCGATCTGCGGCGCGGACGCCATCGGGGCGAGGTGCGGCCCGGAGGAGGCGTTCCGCCTCGGTAGGGGGGTTCTAGGGGCGAGGATCCCTCGGCGTCGCTGTCCGCGGCGCGTTCGTCCGCTGGCCGCCGCGCGGCTCCGCGTTGCCGGGGGTCGTGCCGTCGCTCTCCCGGTCTTTCTTTTCCTTCTTGTCCTTCGTGTTCTGCGTGTCCTGGCGCTCTTCCTCGAGCGCGCGCTCGACCGAGCCCTTCGCGCGCTCGGAGAGCCGGTCCTTGAGCTGCTGCAGCACGATCTCGTGCTTCTCCCGTGCGGCGTCGGCGACGTCCTGCGCGAGATCGCTCTTGTCCTCAGGCGCCGCCTGCTGCAGCGCGTCGACCGCATCGCGGAAGCGCTTGACGGCGTTGGCGTACTCCTCCGATGCCGTCGGCGCCTTGTCATCGCGATTGGCGACGCGCTCGAGCTCGCTGAGACGCTGGTCCGCGATCTCCGCGAGCACGCGGACGCGCTCAACCTCGTCGAACGTGACCGCGACGCGGACCTCCTCGATCGCGCGCTTGAGGCCGAAGGTGATGTCGCCGGGCACGCTGCCCGCGGCCGCCGAGCCGGCACCGATCACGAGCACGAGCGCGGCGAGCGTCGTCGCGAACGCGGGACGTAGCCACGCGGTCCACGCGGTCT
Source organism: Chloroflexota bacterium (assembly GCA_046727665.1). Taxonomy (GTDB): domain Bacteria; phylum Chloroflexota; class Limnocylindria; order P2-11E; family P2-11E; genus CF-39. Next base: position 3,355 of record JBKPCZ010000012.1, on the reverse strand, counting down.
CGCGGCGCTTCGGCACCAGCGTGATCGCGGCCTCGCGCATGAGACGCGCGCGCAGCTCGCGGCGGAACTCGTCGCGCAGGCGCGGTTCGGGGAGCCGCCTCTCGCTCAACCCAGGGCCTCACGTGAAGGGATCAGCTGACGGAGCGCGCCCAGCGCGCGGAACTGGATCCCGCGCACGGTGCCCTCGCGCTTGCCGATGAGCTTCGCGATCTCGTCGGTCGAGTAGCCCTCGAGGAAGCGCAGCACGATGACCTCCTGCTGCAGCGGGGTGAGCTGACCGAGCGCCGTGCGAAGCGTCGCGCTGTCCGAACCGGCGAGCAGCTCCACGTCGGGATCGACGGCGTGGTGGACATCGGGGTGCTCGAGCGCGTCCTCGAAGGACACCTGCCGGCCACCGCGACGGACGTGATCGATGACGGAGTTGCGCGCGATCCGATAGAGCCAGGCGAGGAACGCCTGACGCGGCTCGTACCGTGGGATCGCTCGCAGCGCCTTCATGAACACTTCACTGGTGAGGTCTTCCGCCTCCGCGTCGTCTCGCACGCGGTAGTACACGTAGCGATAGACGGCGCTGATGTGCCGGTCGTAGAGCATCCCGAACGCTGCGGGGTCGCCCCGTGACGCTCGGACGGCCAGCGCGGCATCCTCTTCCTTTCCACCAGGCGTAACGGGTTCCGGGGCCGAGGCGTTAGGAGCCATTTCTCACTTCAACGAGGCGAGGTAGGCGACCAGCGCGGCCAGATCCTCGGGTGAAAGGTCCTTCGCCAGGCCCCGCGGCATGGAGTCCGGGTACCCCGGTACCAGATAAGCCCCCGGGTCGGCGATCGATTGGCGCAGGTACTCCTCGGCGCTCATGCCCGGGACCCGCGTTGGGGCCAGCGCACCGACTCGGTCCAGCCGCGGCCCGACCGGACGGAACAGGTTGGACAGGCCCGGCTCGTGGCAGCTGCCACAGCCGAGCGCGCGGTAGACCTGCCGGCCACGTGCTATCGGATCGGTCGCAACCACTTCGGGTTCGCACGCGACGGTAGCGATGACGGCGAGGCTGCAGACGAGTAGGAGCCGCCGCATCATGCGGCGTGTGCCTTGGAACGCATCCCTCCACGATGCCACGGTCGTCCTCGATGACCGCGCCATCCTTCGGGGGATCTCGCTGGAGCTCGGCCCCGGCCTCACCCTGCTTCGGGGCCCGAACGGCGCGGGCAAGACGACGCTCCTGCGCGCCATCGCCGGTCTCGTGCCGCTGGCGCGCGGACGTCGCAGCGTCACAGGCCAGCCCCTGTACATCGGCCATCGCCCGATGCTCCTGCGCGGCCTGACAGCGCGCGAGAACCTCACCTTCTTCGCGGCGTTCCGCGGTCTCGCCGCCGGCGACGTCCCGGCTGCGCTCCGCGGATGGGGTCTCGCGGGCGAGATGGATCGGCCGGTGGAGCGACTGTCGGCCGGCCAGCGTCGTCGCGCGTCGCTCGCGCGCATGGATGTCGAGACCGCTCCGCTGGTGCTGCTCGACGAGCCGTTCGCTGATCTCGATTCGGACGCGCTCGTCCGCCTGCGCGCGGCGATCAACAGCGCGCTCGCGGCCGAACGCGGCGTGCTCATGGCGACGCATCTGCATCACGAGCTGGATCAAGACGCGACGCACCGCTACCTGCTCGACGCCGGCACGCTGCGCGAGATCTGAGTGAGGGCGTTCGAGCGGGCCCTGCTTGTCGCGGCGCGCGATCTCGCGGCCGAGCGGCGGAACCCCGATGGTCTCGTCGCCGCCCTCACGTTCACCGGCGTGCTCGTGATCATGGAGAGCCTCGCGCTCGGACCGGGGCAGGCGCGCCAGCCGGGGATCGCGAGCGCGCTCTTCTGGATCGCGATCCTGTTCGCGGCCACGCTCGTGGTGACGAGGTCGTTCGATCGCGAGCTCGAGGATGATGCGATCGACGCGATCCTCGCGCTCGAAGGCGGGCGCGAAGCGCTCTACGCGGGGAAGCTCCTTGCGATCGCGATCGTCCTCGCGATCGTCGAGGCCGCGGCGGCCGCGCTGTCGCTGCTGCTGCTCGATCTCGATGTCGCGCTCGCCGGACATCTCGTGCTCGTCGGCGTGCTCGGCATCCTTGCGCTGCCACCGGTGGTCGTGCTCACGACGCTTCTCGCGCTCCGCATCCGCGCGCGCGTCGCGCTCGTGCCGATCCTCGCGTTCCCGATCCTCATCCCGCAGGTCGTCGCGTGCACGCAGGGCGCCGCGGCGGCCCTCACCGGTGATGCCGCGACCTCGCTCGGATGGGCTGGCATCGTCGCGGCGTTCGCCCTCGTGTTCGGCGTGCTCGGCCTTACCATCGTTCCTGCGGCCATCGAATGATCGAAACGACTGCGGCGCCCTTCCCCACCATTCGCGTCCGTCCGTGGCTGGGCGCCCTCGCCATCGGCTCCTCGCTCATCGCGACCTTCATGGCGCTCGTGTGGGCGCCTACCGACGCCGTGCAGGGCGATGTCTATCGGATCATCTTCGTGCACGTCCCGCTCGCGTGGCTCGCCTATCTCGCGTTCTTCGTCGTCTTCGTCGCGAGCCTCGGCTGGCTCTGGACCCGCCGCCCCTGGTTCGACGCGCTCGCCGTGGCGTCGGCGGAGATCGGCGTCCTCTTCACCGGCCTGTTCATCATCGCGGGGTCGATCTGGGCAAAGCCGACCTGGGGCGTCTGGTGGACGTGGGATCCGCGGCTCGTGACGACGGCGATCATGTTCATGATGTACGTTGGCTATCTGCTGCTGCGCTCGCTCTCGACGGACTTCGCCCAGCGGGCAACGCGCGCGGCGGTGGTCGGCGTCATCGCCGTCGTCGATATCCCGATCGTCCACCTCTCGGTGCTGTGGATGAACTCCCTGCACCAGCTCCCCACCGTCATGCGCGCAGGCGGCAGCCCGGCGCTGGACGCGGCGATGGGCCTGGCCCTCGGAGTGAGCGTCGTCGCGTTCACGCTGGTGTACCTCTGGTTCATCGCCGAGCGCATGTCGATCGAGCTGGGGCGCCAGCGTCGGATGCTCGAGGCGCGCGCGTGATCGAGAACCTCGGGTTCATCGTCGCCGCCTACGTCATCGTGTGGGGCGGCATCGCCGCATACCTCGTCTCGCTCCGCCGGCGCCGTGACAGTGGGCAACGCCCGCATCGTTGAGCGCATGGGAGCGCGCCGCCTCCTGCTGATCGCGGTGCTCGCCGCCGCGGTGCTCATCGGCTTCGTCGCGGTCCAGAACCTGGCGCCCGCGACCGTCTACTACCTCACGCCGACCGAGGCGCGCGATCGCGGCGTCGCCGTCGGCACCGCCGCGCGCCTCGGCGGTCAGGTGGAGACCGGAACGCTCCGCTACG
>JBKPCZ010000011.1:0-6298 GCA_046727665.1 Chloroflexota bacterium | reverse complement strand
CGCCTGGCCTTCCAGGGGAACGTCCACGAGCTCGATGAGAAGGACTTCGCCGTCATCGAGGCCGCCGTCGCCGCTGCCGAGATCCGCAGGAGCGCCGCCTGACCGCCGCGGGCGGTCTTGTCGCCGACCTCGTCGCGATCTGCGGACCGGACCATGTCTTCTCGCAGCGCGACGACCTTCGCGTCTTCGAGTACGACGCGGGATTCGACCGCCATCCACCCGTCGCCGTCGTCGTTCCGGGTTCGGCCGAGGAGATCGCGGCGTGCGTGAAGGCAGCCGTCCGCGCCGGCGTGGCGGTCGTGCCGCGCGGCGCGGGCACCGGACTCTCCGGCGGCACGATCGCGTGCGGTGGCGCGATGGTCGTCTCGACCGCGCGGCTGCGCCGCGTGCTCGCGATCGACGCGGTCGGGCAGACCGCGCTCGTGGAGCCGGGAGTGCCGAACCTGCAGATCAGCATGGCGGCGCGCGAGGCCGACCTCTTCTTCGCACCGGATCCGGCGAGCCAGCGCGTGTCGACGATCGGCGGGAACATCGGAACGAATGCGGGCGGTCCGCACGCGCTGCGCTACGGATCGATCGTCAACCACGTCCTCGGCGTGGAGATGGTCCTCGCCGACGGCGAGATCGGTGTCTTCGGCGGCGTCACCGCCGACCTCCCGGGTTACGACTGCGTCCCATTCATCGTCGGCAGCGAGGGGACGCTCGGCATCGTGACAAAGGCGTGGCTGCGGCTCCTTCCCCTCCCCGAGAACACGCTGACGTTCCTGGCGCTCTTCCACGACGTCGAGTCCGGTGCCCGAGCGGCGAGCGCGATCATCGCTCGCGGCATCGTGCCGGCCGCGATGGAGATGCTCGATCGCGCGACGATCGGCGCGGTCAACGCGGCCTTCGATGCGCATCTCCCGGTCGAGGCCGGATCGCTCCTGCTCGTCGAGGTCGAGGATCTGCGCGAGGAGACGGAGGCCGCGCAGTCCTCGATCATCGCGATCTGCGAGGCGCAGGGAGCGTTCGGCATCCGCACCGCCGCGACCCCTGCGGAGCGGGAGCTGCTGTGGAAAGCGCGCAAGCTGGGCTACCCGGCTCTCGCGCGGATCAAGCCCAACAACTATCTGAACGACGCCGTCGTGCCGCGCTCGAAGCTGCCGGAGGTGCTGACAAAGGTGAACGCGATCGCGGAGCGCTACGGCTATCCGATCGCGAACATGTTCCACATCGGCGACGGCAACCTGCACCCGGTGCTGCTCTTCGATGCCGCGGTGGATCCGATCGAGCGCGTCATCGAAGCGAGCGCCGAGATCATGAAGGTCGCGATCGATGCCGGCGGAACGCTATCGGGCGAGCACGGCATCGGCCTGGAGAAGAACCAGTTCATGTTCTGGGTGTTCGGACCGGAGGACCTCGAGGCGATGCAGCGCGCGCGGAGCGCCTTCGACCCGACCGGCGTCATGAATCCCGGCAAGGTCTTCCCCGGCGGCACGGCCTGCGCCGACATCCCGACCGAGCGGATCAAGCGCGGACTGGCGGAGGGCATGTGGGTGTAGCGACACAGGTGTCGCTGGCCCAGCGCGCCATCGACGGCATGACGCCGGCGCGCGCGCTGCGGCCGGAGACGACCGAGGAGCTCGCCTCGGCCATCGCCGCAGCCGACGCGGCACGCGAGGCCATCGTCCTCTGGGGCGGTGGCACGCGCATCGGCGTCGGCGATCCGCCCGAGCGCTACGACGTGGCGATCGACCTGACCGGTCTCAGCGGCGTCGTCGAGCACTCACCGGCGGACCTCGTCTGCACCGTGCGCGCGGGCACGACGCTCGCGGAGCTGGCGACATCGCTGCGCGCGAGCGGCCAGCGCTGGCCCGTCGAGGCTCCTTCCCCGGAGCGCGCGACGGTGGGCGGCACGATCGCGAGCGCCGCGGCGGGCCCGTCGCGACTGCGCTACCAGCATCCACGCGACTGGATCATCGGCTGCACCGCGGTGCTCGGCGACGGCACGATCACGCGCGCCGGTGGTCGAGTGGTGAAGAACGTCACCGGCTACGACCTCACGCGTCTGTACAGCGGCAGCTACGGAACGCTGGCCGCACTCACCGAGGTCACGCTCAAGCTCATGGCCCTCCCCGAACGGACGCTGACCTTGCGCGCGATCGACCGGGATATCCGAGCGGCGCTGCGGACGGCGGCCGAGCTGCGCGCGACGCACCTGCCGCTCGACGCGCTCGCCGTCGTCACCGGCGCGTCGGCCCAGCTCTTCGGTGACGCGCGCGTCAGCACGTTCGTCCGGGTGAGCGGACAGGGTGAGGCCGTCGAGCGCGTGGTCCGGGCCGTCCGCGAGCGGACCGGAGCCGGCGATGTCGACGCGACGGTCTGGGAGCGCATCGCTTCGCTGCCGGCGGAGACCGACACCGTCGCGCGGGCGGGCTGGCCGCCGGGACACCAGCCGCCCGACGGACTCGATCTCTCCCACGCTCTCATCTATCCCGGGAGCGGCATCGCCTTCCTGCTGGGTGCGCTCGAGCCGAAGCAGTTCTCGCCGATGCGCGCGAGCGTCGAAGCCGCGAGCGGCGCGCTGGTCGTCGAGCGCGGCGATGCCGCGTTCAGACGCGCCGTCGGCGGCGCGTGGGGTCGCCCGCGCGTACCGCCCGCGATCGCGCGCGCCCTCAAGCAGCGGTTCGATCCGCACGGCGTCCTCGCCCCCGGTCGCGTGCCGCTAGCCTGACCACATGACCCTCGCTCCGCTGCGCGAGGTCGAGCCGGGCCTCCGTCAATGCATCCACTGCGGCATGTGCCTGGAGGCGTGTCCGACCTATCAGATCACGCGCCTCGAGACCGAGTCCCCGCGCGGCCGGATCCATCTCATGATCAACATGCTCGAGGGCGGTCCACGGACCGGCGCGACGCAGCTGCACCTCGACCGCTGCCTCGCCTGCCGTGCGTGCGAGGTCGTCTGCCCCTCCGGCGTCCCGTACGGCCAGCTCATCGAAGCCGCGCGCACTGTGATCGCCGATGAAGCGCGGCCCCGCCGCGGGGGGCTTGCGGGCCGGCTCCGCCGGCTCGCGCTCGACGTGCTCGCTGATCCCGCGTCTCTGGGGCGCGCCGCCGCGATCCTGGGCGTCTACGAGCGTCTCGGTATTCGCAGGCTGCTCCACGCGACCGGACTGGTTCGCGTGCTGCCACGCGGCCTGCGACGCCTTGAATCGCTCTATCCGCCGTTCGGCCGGCCGCGCTACCGCGCACCGGCGCCCCCGCCCGCGCCACGCGCGCGCGTCGCGCTCCTGCTCGGATGCGTGATGCGCGTCGCGTACGGCGACGTGCACACCGCGGCCGGTCGCTTCCTGGCGCGTCAGGGCATCGCGGTGATCGACGCGCCGGCGCAGACATGCTGCGGCGCGCTGCACGCCCACGCCGGCGAGCGCGAGGATGCTCGAGCGCTCGCGCGTCTGAATATCGCGGCGTTCGAAGCGGCGGCGGTCGACGCGGTCGTCGTCGATGCGGCCGGATGTGGAGCGCACCTCAAGGGCTACGGGCACCTACTCGCGGACGATCCCGCATGGGCCGCCCGAGCGGCGGCCTTCGTGTCGAAGGTGCGCGATGTGAACGAGTACCTCGCCGAGGTCGCGGGCGAGCGCCTGGGACGGCTCGACCTTCGCGCGACGTACCAGGATCCCTGTCATCTCGCGCACGCGCAGGGCATCCGCAGGCAACCGCGCGATCTGCTCTCGCGGGTGCACGGGCTCGAGCTGGTCGAGATGGCGGACGCCGACGTCTGCTGCGGCAGCGCCGGCTCCTACAACCTCACGCAGCCCGAGTACGCCGACCGGCTTCTGGCGCGCAAGGTGGACGCGATCCTCGCCACCGGCGCGCGCGCCGTGATCAGCGCGAATCCCGGCTGCATGCTCCAGATCGAGGCCGGACTGCGAGCGCGCGGTTCGCAGCTGCCGGTCCTGCACGTGGTCGAGGTGCTCGACCGCGCGATGTCTTAGGTGCTCCACCCGTGACCGCAGGCCGGCTGCTCGTGATCGCGAGCGCGACGCTCGCGACGATCGTGGCGGTGGGCGCGCTGCTCTTCATCCCATTGTCGATCGCGGTCGGCCATCCGCAGAACGCGGTCGTGGAGGTCGTGCTGCTCGTCGTGTGCCTGTGGTGGGTCGCGCGCGTCATGCGCGCGGATCGCCGTCGCCGGCTCGCGGCGGAAGCGGCGCTCCCGCCCGAGCGGCGGCCGGCCCGGCGCGAGCCGCGTCGTCCGATCACCTTCCAGCTGCGCGAGACGCTGGTCACCTTCGCGATCTGGGCCGCGCTCATCTTCGCGTTCGACGCCGTCGCGCTCGGCATGGACCCGTTCGTGAACGCCGGTGTCGCGGCCTTTGCGGGCTTCATGCTCGCGACCCTCACGGTGACCGGAAGGCACATGATGTTCCGGCTCACCGCCGAAGAAGACGACACTCCCCCGGAGGCTACCTGATGGATCTGGGCGTTCAGGTCGAGCCGCAGTTCGGATTCAGCTACGCCGACGTGGTCGGTATCGCGCGCGAGGCTGAAGCCGTGGGCTTCCGAGCGCTGTGGGTCTCCGACCATCTGCTGCTCGGTCCCGATGCGGTCGCGACCGATTGCCTCGAGGCCTGGACGCTCCTGGCCGCGCTCGCCGTGGATACCAAGACGATCCGCATCGGTCCGATGGTCACCTCGCAGTCCTATCGCAACCCCGCGCTGCTCGCGAAGATCGCGGCGGGCGTCGATCAGATGTCCGGTGGTCGTGTCGAGTTCGGCATCGGCGCGGGCTGGAAGGAAGTCGAGTACAAAGCGTATGGCTACGAGTACCCGGACGACCCGACGCGCGTGACACAGCTCGCCGAGACGCTCGAGATCTGCACGCGCCTGTGGACCGAATCGAAGGCGACGTATCGCGGCAAGCACTACCGCATCGAAGACGCCGTGTCGTCTCCGAAGCCGTCGCAGCAGCCGCTCCCGATCTGGATCGGCGGAACGAAGCCGCGGGTGATGCGCATCGCCGCGAAATTCGCGCAGTGGTTCAACATGTCGAACCCGAGCCAGCCCGCCGAGCCACGCATCGCCGAGCTGCAACGAGCGCTTCCCGAAGCATGTAAGGCCGTCGGCCGTGACCCGGCGACGCTGAAGCGGAGCCTCTTCGTCCAGGCGCTGGTCGCGCCGACGCGACGCGAGGTCGACGAGATCGCGGCCGAGCTCGGCTCGCGCGCGAAGACGTCAGGCGCGGAGTGGCTGAAAGCGCGCACCGCCCTGCTCGCCGGCACGCCCGATGAGGTCGGCGAGCGCCTCCGCGCCATCGCGGCCGGCGGCATCGATCACGCGAACATCATGTTCCCGTACAAGTTCGAGGTCGCCGGGGTGCGCGCGCTCAGCGAGGTGGCGCGGGCGCTGTAGGGCACGGCGACGCCGAAACGATCCCGGCCTGAGCGAACTCCAGCGTCTCGAGCGCGATCTTCGCGCTGCCCGCATCGAAGCCGCCCAGCGACCATCTCACCGGATAGGCATTCTGCAGCGACCACGTCGCGATCGCCTGGCTCGCCGTATCGATGAGCGTGATCGTCACGGTCGTGGGTGTCGAGGCGCCGCCGCTGAGCCACGCCTGGACCAGCCGGCTGTCGCTCCCGGCCGCGCGCGTCAGCTTGACGGTCGAGTACTTCGTGCCACCGGGAAGGTACCAGCGGTGGTAGGAAGCGTCCGCGACCAGTCGACGGTCGGTCACGAGCGTGCTGTCGCCCAGCCCGGCGACCTTTGCCCAGCCGCCTAGGTCGGTCGCGCAAACATCGGCATGGACAACGAAGCGCGTGACGAAGACCGATGACAGCGGCGGGTTCGGCGCGGCGTCGGCTGGACGCGCTCCGGCGAACGCGCCCCCGACGATGATCAGCGCCGCGAGAAGGCCGTTCAAGTGACGCATTTGGCTCACTCTCCCTTTTGTCGATCGCGCGGACGTTTTGTGTGATGGTCGGTGGAGCGCTGATAGGCGGACGCGAGCGCGACGAGCAGAGGCTCGGAGAACGGTGGGCCGACGAGCTGCAGGCCCACCGGCAAGTGATCGGTCCCGAATCCGCACGGAAAGAAGATCGCCGGAAGGCCCGCGAGATTCCCGGCCGCGATGAGCCCGGTGTTGCCGGGAGGCTTGGTCTGCTCCGGGTTGCTCGCGGTCAGGCCCGGCTGGTCGAGCCGCTGTGTGATCGGCGTCGCGGTGATGGTGCGTCCCACCGACAGGATGACGTCAGCGTCCTTGAAGATCTCCGCAAACGCCGCGGAGACGCTCGCGCGCAGCCGCATGGCCTGTAGG
>JBKPCZ010000010.1:0-3985 GCA_046727665.1 Chloroflexota bacterium | reverse complement strand
GCTGCGTGTCGATGATTTGGGCGAGGCGCGACCCGGCGCACCGGGTCTGCACCCTGGCCGCTCCGAGCGTCGCGGGCCGCGGGATCGCGATGTCGTGATCTGGGGACAGCTCGACCCACGCGTGGCCGAGCTATGGGAGCTGCCAAGCGAAACCTTCATCGCCGAGCTCGACGTAGCGGCCCTGCTCGACCGCGTGACGCCGCCTCACGTCGTCCCGCCGCCGCGCTATCCGCCAGCGCTCCGTGATCTCGCGATCGTCCTCGATGAGGCCACACCGTACGCCACCGTCGAGGAAGCCATCCGGGCCGCGGGGAAGGCCGTGGTCGAGTCGGTCTCGCTGCGGGACCTCTATCGCGGGCCACAGGTCGGCGAGGGAAGGAAATCGTTCGTCGTCCGCCTTGTGCTGCGGTCGGCCGACGGCACCCTGACCGACGCGGACGTCGACCGCACCGTGAAGCGGATCGAGGGCCGCCTCCTCCACCAGCTCGGGGCGACGCTCCGGGCCTGAGAGAGCGCCCCCGACCGAACCGCCTTGCTCTAAAAGAGGTACGAGGGTAGCCTGCGGTCCTATCGCGGGCAGTTCCGCGATGCGGGATATGCAAGAAGGCGCTGGGAGGTACGAACAAGGAATGACCATGCAATGGCGACGCGCGGCGGCCGTGGTGGCCGTCGCGACTATGACACTTGCGGCCTGCGGTCAGCCGACAACACCGCCGGCAGCTTCGGGAACGCCCGCAGCATCAGCAACCGTTGCCGTGAAGCGCGGCGCGGGCGATGACCTGAAGATCCTCTACTGGCAGGCGCCAACGATCCTCAACGCGCACCTGGCGACCGGCACCAAGGACAGCGATGCCGCGCGTCTCGTGACCGAGCCGCTCGCCTCGTATGGTCCTGACGCGAAGCCGCTTGCGAACGGTCTCGCAGCCGAGATCCCGACGGTGGCGAACGGCGGAGTGTCCGCCGACCTTTTGACCGTGACCTGGAAGCTCAAGCAAAACGTGAAGTGGTCGGACGGAAGTCCCTTCACCGCGGACGACGTCGCGTTCACGTTCTCCCTCATGTCCGACCCGAAGACGGCAGTGTCCACGTCGGACGCGGCTGAGGGTGTGAAGTCCGTCGTCGCGAAGGATGCCAACACCGTCGTCGTGACCTACGCGGCCGCGAATCCCAACATCTACCAGTGGGGCGTCGGCACGTGCTGCTACATCCTTCAGAAGAAGCAGTTCGAGGCGTACCAGGGCGAGAAGCTCAAGGACGCGCCCGGCAACCTCAAGCCGATCGGCACCGGGCCGTACGTGGTCGACACCTTCAAGTCGGGTGACGTCGTCACCTACAAGATGAACGACCAGTTCCGCGACCCGAACAAGCCGTACTTCAAGACCGTCACGTTCAAGGGTGGCGGCGACGCGCCGTCGGCGGCTCGCGCGGTCTTCCAGACCGGCGACATCGATTACGCGTGGAACCTTCAGGTCGAGGCCGGCATCCTCAAGCCGATGGCCGACACGAGCACGAAGGGCAAGCTGCTCACGGTCTACGGCTCGAGCGTCGAGCGCATCCTCCTGAACTTCGCGGACCCGAGCGCATCACTCGGCGACAAGCGCGGCGAGCCCGACACCAAGCACCCGTTCTTCAATGGGCCGGACGGCAAGACCGTCCGCACCGCCCTCGCGATGGCGACCGACCGCAAGACGGTCGCGCAGCAGATCTACGGTGACGGCCTCTCCGGCAAGCCAGGCTGCAACATCGTGACCGGCGTTCCGGACTACGAGTCCACCGCCACCACCGAGTTCTGCAGTAAGTTCGACACCGCCGCGGCCGGCAAGATGCTGGACGACGCCGGGTGGAAGCTCGGCTCTGACGGCGTCCGAGCCAAGGGCGGCATCAAGCTCAACATCGTCTACCAGACCACCGTCAACGCGGTGCGTCAGAAGACGCAGGACATCATGAAGAAGAACTGGGAAGCCGCAGGCTTCAAGGTGGAGCTCAAGTCGGTACCCGCTGACGTCTTCTTCACCAACACCTCGCCCGACGGCGCGAACCACTTCTGGGCCGACGTCGAGATGTTCACCAACAACAGTGACCCGGACTTCACGAACTACCTCAACGGCTGGACCAGCAAGCAGGCCACCGGCAAGGCGAACAACTGGAACTCCGCGAACTACAACCGCTATCAGAACCCGGCGTTCGACACGATCATCGATCAGCTCCGCTCGGAGAAGGATCCGGCGAAGCGCGCCTCGCTGTTCAAGCAGGCGAACGACATCCTCATCTTGGACGTCGTGATCATTCCGGTCGTGACCCGAACGCAGGTGACCTCGGGGATCTCGAACACCCTGAAGAACGTGGTTCCGACGGGCTGGGACTCCGAGATGTACGCGGTCCAGGACTTCAGCAAGTAGCCTTCGGAGGCTAGGAAACGGGGTAGGGTAGTGCGGTGGACGACCTCCACCGCGCTACCCGCGCCTCGCCGCCGGAAGGCGTGAGGAGTTAACGAGGTGGGCAGGTACGTTGCGAGGCGGCTCCTCATCGCGATCCCAACGCTGATCGTCATCAGCTTCGTCGTCTTCGCGATCCTCGCGCTCGCGCCCACCGACCCACTGGCATCGTTCGGAGCGGATCCGCGCGTTCCACCGGAGGTCCGCGAGCGTATCCGAGAGTCGATGGGCTTGAACGATCCGTGGCCCATCCGCTACGTCAAATGGGCGACTTCCGTCGCCCGCCTCGATTTCGGCACCTCCTTCATGAGCCGTTCGCCGGTCATGGACCTCATCTGGCAGCGCCTGCCGAACACGCTCGCCGTCGTCGGCGTCGCCTACATCATCGGCGTGCTGCTAGCGGTACCGATCGGGATGATCTCGGCGGTCAGGCGCTATTCGGCGTTCGACCACCTCTCGACCACGTTCGCGTTCATCGGCTTCTCGGTGCCGACGTTCTTCACCGGCCTTCTTCTGATCATCATCTTCAGCGTGAAGCTGCACTGGCTGCCCTTCATCTACGACTCGACGCTCAAGGTCAGCAGCCTATCGACGCTGGGAGATCAAATACGCCAATCGATCATGCCGATCACGGTGCTGGCGCTCTTCGATACCGCGACCATCGCGCGCTATACGCGTGCAGAGATGCTCGAGCACCTCCCGCTCGACTACGTGCGGACGGCTCGCGCGAAGGGATTGAAGGAGCGGCTGGTCGTGTTACGCCACGTACTGCGCAACAGCCTGATCCCGGTGGTGACGCTCGTCGCCCTCGGTATCCCGGCCGTCTTCGGCGGCGCGATCGTGACCGAGCAGATCTTCCGCGTCCCGGGGATCGGGGAGCTCCTCGTGCGCTCGATCGGGAACGGCGACACGCCGGTGGTGGCGGCGATCCTCTTGATCTTCGCCACGCTGGTGGTCATGTTCAACCTCATCGCCGACGTGCTGTACGGCATCCTCGATCCGCGGATCCGGTATTCCTAAGTGGCCGCGACCGACGTCGAGATCGCGCGTCTCCCGGCCAAGGTCGAGTTCAAGCGCCCGGCGCGCTCGCTCTGGGGCGACGCGTGGCACCAGTTCACACGCCACAAGCTGGCGATGGCCGGGCTGTTCACGTTCCTCGCCTTGGTGGTGTTCACGCTCCTCGGGCCGCTCGTGTACCACACCCGCATCGACAACATCGACTTCACGCAGTCGCTGAAGGGTCCCAGCCCCGCGCACCTGTTCGGCACCGACGATCTCGGGCGCGACATGCTCGCGCGCGCCATCCTGGGTGGGCGGGTTTCCATCGCCGTAGGGGTGACGGCGGTGCTGCTCGCGATCACGCTGGGCATCACGATCGGTGCGCTGTCGGGGTTCTTCGTTAAGCTCGACAGCCCGCTGATGCGGCTGACCGACCTCTTCCTCTCGCTGCCGATCCTGCCTCTGCTCCTCGTATTCGTGTACCTCTACCGTGACTCGCTCCGCGCGGCGTTCGGACCGGAGCTCGGGATCTTCCTCATGATCGTCATCGT
>JBKPCZ010000009.1:0-4124 GCA_046727665.1 Chloroflexota bacterium | reverse complement strand
GCCACGATCACCTCGAAGGCCGGCTGGAAGTGGGACGACATCATCTACGACCTCGGCATGCGCCTGTCGGACATCGCGCATCAGGACTTCATCGTCCGCGGCGAGACGCTCGACGACATCCGGCGCGCCAAGGAGAACGGGCAGATCGCGTTCATCGCCTCCCTCGAGGCGGCGACGGCGATCGAGAACGAAGTGGACCGCCTCGACATCCTGTACGGCCTCGGCATCCGCTCGTCAGGGATCGCGTACAGCGAGGCGAACACGCTGGGCAGCGGACTTAAGGAAGCCGGGGACGGCGGCCTCACCGAGTTCGGACGCCAGGCCGTGCGACGCATGAACAAGCTCGGGATCGCCATCGACGTCTCGCACTCGGGTGATCAGACCTCGCTGGACACCATCGCGGCGAGCGACAAGCCGATCTTCATCACCCACGCGGGCGCGCGCGGTCTGTGGGACACCAAGCGGATGAAGCCCGACGCCGTCCTGAAGGCGATGGCCGCGAAGGGCGGCGTCATCGGCATCGAGGCCGCGCCGCACACGACGCTGACGAAGAAGCATCCCAAGCACTCGATCGAGAGCTTCATGGAGCACTTCGAGTACTGCGCCGACCTCATCGGGATCGACCACGTCGCCTTCGGGCCCGACACGCTCTTCGGCGACCATGTCGGACTGCACCACTACTTCGCGAAGCAGCTCTCGATCAAGTCCGCGCACGGCGCGCAGCAGTTCGAGGAGGTCGAGTTCGTCGACGGCATCGAGAACCCGGCCGAGGCTTTCCCGAACATCGTGCGCTGGCTGGTGAAGCACGACTACTCCGACGGTGACATCGCCAAAGCGATCGGCGGCAACGTGATGCGCGTGCTGGAGGAGGTCTGGTTCCGGTAGGCCACAGCCCGGCGCCTGCGACTATCCTCCCACGGGGCGAAAGGGGAGCCGATGCCGAAGCGCACACCGTCTCGGAGCGTCGATGTCTTCGTCGAGATCCCCAAGGGTTCGCGCTCGAAGTACGAGCTCGACAAGACCACCGGCCACATCCGGCTCGATCGGGTCCTGTTCGCGTCGGTCCACTATCCCGCGGACTACGGATTCATCATGGGAACGAAGGGCGGCGACGGCGATCCGCTCGATGCTCTCGTCGTGGTCGAGGAGCCGACCTTCCCGGGCTGCATCGTCCCGGCGCGCCCGATCGGCGTGCTGCTGATGCGCGACGAAAAGGGTGATGACGAGAAGGTCCTCACCGTCCCGGTCGGCGATCCCCGCTTCGACGAGGTGAACGAGCTCGGTGATCTGGCCCCACACTGGGTCAAGGAGATCGAGACGTTCTTCGCGACGTACAAGGATCTCGAGGGCGGCAGGGTCGAGATCGCGGGCTGGCGCGGCGCGGACACCGCGCGCCGGCTCATCGCGAAGAGTGGCACGTCTACGGCCGCGTCGAGCCGCGCGGGATGAAGCGCGACTACCGCAAATGGCGCAGCCCGGCCCTGGAGCGGGAGATGGAGCTGCTCGTCTTCGGTGAAGGCGGCACGCCGGTGATCGTCTTCCCGACCTCGATGGGCCGCTTCTACCAGTGGGAGGACTTCGGGATGATCGCCCACATGGCGGAGCGCATCGATGCCGGCTGGCTGCAGCTCTGGTGCGTCGACAGTGTCGATTCCGAGTCCTTCTACGACAAGAAGAAGGAGCCGCAGGAGCGTGCCGCGCGGCATCTCGAGTACGAGCGCTACCTCGTGGATGAGGTCCTACCGGCGATCCGCGCGGAGAACTCGGTCGACTTCCTCATCGCCGTCGGAGCGTCCTTCGGAGCGTTCCACGCGCTGGCGTTCGCGACGCGCCGTCCAGGCCTCGCGCGCAAGGCGATCGGCCTGTCCGGCGCATACGATGCCGCGCGCTGGCTCGGCGGCTCGCGCGAGGGTGAGGCGTACTACATCAACCCGCTGACCTTCCTCCCCAACCTGAACGACGAGCGGTATCTGGAGCCGCTGCGCGCGACGGAGATCGTCATCGCGACCGGCCGCGACGACCCGAACGTCGATGAATCGCGTCGCATGACCGCGGCGCTCCAGGCCAAGGGCGTGCCCGCGAGCCTGCACGTGTGGGATGGCTGGGCGCATGACTGGCCATATTGGAAAGAGATGGTGGACGTGTTCCTGTGAACAAAGTTGTTGGGCTTCTGGTCGGCCGCGAGAACACCTTCCCCGGACCGTTCATCGAGACGGTCAATCGCAAGGGGGCGGCGCACGGCGTGAGCGCGGAGCTCGCCCTGCTCGGCGGCACGCGCGAGCTCGAGCTGCCGCGTTACCGCGTGCTCGTGGACCGCATCAGCCACGAGGTGCCGTATTACCGCGCGCACCTCAAGAGCGCCGCGCTGATGGGCACGGTCGTCGTGAACGATCCGTTCTGGTGGGAGGCGGACGAGAAGTTCTTCGAGTGCACGCTGGCGCGAATGCTCGGCGTGGCCGTGCCGAAGACCGTCGTCCTGCCGAACAAGTCGTACATCTCCGACATCAGCGACCAGTCGCTGCGGAATCTGAAATACCCGCTCGACTGGGACGACATCCTGTCGTACGTCGGCCTTCCGGCGATCCTCAAGCCGAACACCGGCGGCGGATGGAAGGACGTGTATCGCGTCGACTCGAAGCAGGACCTGCTATGGGCGTACGACCAGTCGGGGAGCCTGAGCGCGGGGCACCGGCCGAAGACGATGATCCTGCAGGAGTTCATCAAGTGGGATGACTACGTCCGCTGCATCTGCATCGGCCGCACGAACATCCTTCCGATCCGCTACGACCCGACCGCGCCGTTCGCCGAGCGGTACGTCGTGCACCGTCCCGTCGACGGCGAGCTACGCGAACGTGCCGTGCACGACGCCCGCGCGCTCGTCGACGCGCTCGGCTACGACATGGACACGGTGGAGTTCGCCGTGCGGGACGGGACGCTCTACGCCATCGACTTCCTGAATCCCGCGCCGGACTTCGACTCGTTCTCCATCAAGGAGGACAACTTCAACTGGGTGCTCGAGAAGATGAGCGACCTCGTCATCGGCTACGCGACCGGCGCCGAGACGCCGCCCTGGAAAGGCGAACACCGCTGGTGGCGGCACGTGCGGACATGACCGCCGAGCCGCCGTTCGTCGTCGCGTACAACGCGCTGCTCGCCGATGTCGCGATGGCCGCGGCGTGCGCCGAGACGCTGGCCGAGGGGCAGCGAACCGCGCGCGCGGTGTTCGGCGACCGGCCACTGTGTGTCTCGCTGCGACCGAACTTCGTGACGAAGCGGCAGCATGCGGCGAACGCCGCGGCGTCCGAAGCGCTGTACGCCGCGCTGACGCGGCTCGAGCGCGCGCTCCTGCGCGACGAGGAGCTGCGCCGCGAGCTCGACCTCTCACCTGAAGAGGACCGGCTCGCCCTCGCCGATCCCGGCTTCGCCGCGGCGTCGCCGTCGTCGCGGCTCGACGGCTTCGTGTCCGAAGGCGTCATCCGATACGTCGAGTACAACGCGGAGTCGCCGGCGGGGATGGCGTACAACGACGTGCTGGTGAAGATCTTCGATCGTCTGCCGGCAATGCGTGCGTTCCGCAAGCGCTACCGCGCGCGCCCACTGCGAGCGGCGAGCAAGCAGCTCACGGTGATGCGCCGCGCGCATGGCCGGAAGGTCGGCTCCATCGCGATCGTGGACTGGCGCGGCCTGCCGACGCTCACCGAGTTCGAGATGTTCCAGCGCGTCTTCACCGACATGGGCGTGAAGACGCTCATCTGCGCTCCCGATGACCTGACGTACCGTGCCGGCCGGTTGCGCGCGAAGGGCACGGCGATCGATCTCGTCTACCGTCGGGTGCTGCTCTCGGAGCTCCTCGCGAAGCCGGAGGTCGCGCGACCGCTGCTGCGGGCGTATCTCGGCGGCGACGTGACCGTGGTGAACAGCTTCCGCGCGAAGCTGCTGCACAAGAAGATGAGCCTCGCGCTGCTCTCCGATGACCGGTATGCGCGGCTGTACACGCCGGCACATCGGCGCACGATCGCGCGACACGTGCCGTGGACGCGCAAGGTGCGCGAGGGTCACACGACCTATGGCGGGAAGGTGATCGACCTGACCGAGTTCGTCGTGCGCAACCGCGAACGCCTCGT
>JBKPCZ010000008.1:0-5892 GCA_046727665.1 Chloroflexota bacterium | reverse complement strand
GCCGCTGCTGTGGCAGCACGTGTTCTGGTTCTTCGGCCACCCCGAGGTGTACATCGTGATCCTGCCGGCATTCGGCATGATCTCGGAGATCATCCCGGTGTTCTCGGGCAAGCCGATCTTCGGCTACCGCTTCGTCGCGGGGTCCTCGGTGGCGATCGCGTTCCTGTCCTTCAGCGTGTGGGCGCACCACATGTTCGCGGTCGGTCTGTCGCCGGCCGAGAACGTCTTCTTCTCCGCCGCGAGCATGCTCATCGCGATCCCGACCGGCGTGAAGATCTTCAACTGGCTCGCGACGATGATGGGCGGACGACTGCGCTTCGTGACGGCGATGCTGTTCGCCGTCGGCTTCATCGCGGTCTTCGTGGTCGGCGGCCTCACCGGCGTGAGCCTCGCGATCGTCCCGCTCGACTGGGCGGTGACGGATTCGTACTACGTCGTCGCGCACATGCACTACGTGCTATTCGGCGGCGTCGTCTTTGGCGTGTTCGCTGGCTCGTACTACTGGTTCCCGAAGATCACCGGCCGCCTCCTCTCCGAGCGTCTGGGCCGCTGGCATTTCTGGCTCACGTTCGTCGGGTTCAACCTCACGTTCCTGCCGCAGCACTGGCTCGGCATCCAGGGCATGGCGCGCCGCATGTGGACGTACGCCGCGGATACCGGCTGGGGCCCGCTGAATCTTCTCTCGTCCGTCGGCGCGGCGATCCTCGCGGTGAGCGTGCTCGTCTTCGTTTGGAACGTCACCCGGAGCCTGCGCGGCGGCGGCCTCGCGGGCGACGATCCGTGGGACGCCTGGACGCTCGAGTGGGCGACGAGCTCGCCGCCGCCGCACGAGAACTTCGCCACCGTCCCGGTCGTCACCAGCAAACGACCGCTCTGGGATCGCAAGCACCCGCGCATGAAGGACCCGTCGTGAGCGTCGCGACGCCGGCGCGCGCCGGCCACGGGCAGGAACGCGCCGGCCTCGCGCACCCCGCGCTGCTGGGGACGGCGCTGTTCATCGCCTCGGAGTCGATCTTTTTCCTCGCGATCGTCATCGCCTACATCGCGCTTCGCTCCGGCGGACTGGCGACCGCGAAGACCGAGCTCGACATCGCTCGCACGTTCGTCTTCAGCCTTTTCCTCTTCTCATCGAGCGCGACGATGTCCCTTGCCGAACGTCGCGGGAGCCGGACCTGGCTCGCGGCGACCGCGGCTCTCGGTGCGGTGTTCCTCACCGGTCAGGGCCTCGAGTACGCGCGGCTTCTCGGCGGCGGCATCGCGCCTTCTTCCGGCGTCTTCGGCACGACGTTCTTCACCCTCACCGGCCTGCACGCGCTGCACGTCCTCGGTGGCCTCGGCGCGATCGCCGCCCTGTACGTCACGTCGTCGCTGCGGCCCGCGCGCGTTCGCGGCAGCGCGTGGGAGGCCGTTGCTTGGTACTGGCATTTCGTCGACGCGGTCTGGGTCGTGGTCTTCACCGTCGTCTATCTCGGGACGGCACTGTCGTGAACGTGCGCTTGCCGAAGCCAACGGTGTGGCCCGCGATCCTCGCGAGCGGCGTCACCTTCGCGGCCGCCGGAGCCATCACGAGCCCCGTGCTCATCGTCTTTGGGATCCTGCTGGTGATCGTGTCGCTCGCGGGTTGGATCGCCGAGCTCACGAGGGAGATGGAATGAGCCACCCTCAGGTCGACGAGACGCGGCGACGATTCCTGTCCGGTCTCACGATCGGGCTCACCGCGATCATGGGCGGGCTCGTCGGCTTGCCGATCGTCGGCTACCTCCTGGCGCCGCTCTTCCGCCCGCCGCCCTCGCAGTTCGTCGCGGTCGGTGCGGTGAGCGACTTCCCGCTCGGACAGACCACGCTGGTGCACTTCCGCGATCCGAGTCCGCTGCCGTGGGCCGGCCAGCTCGCGGAGACCGCGCTGTGGGTGCGCCGTCGCGCCGCCGACGGGCCTGAGGCGTTCCAGGTGTTCTCCGTCCACTGCACGCATCTCGGCTGCCCGGTGAACTGGCGCGCCGACGCGCGGCTCTTCCTCTGTCCGTGCCACGGCGGCGTGTTCTACGAGGATGGCCGGGTCGCCGGCGGGCCGCCGGAGCGCCCGCTCTTCGAGCGCGTGTGGCGCGTCGCCGCGGACCGGCTCGAGGTGAAGCCGGAGGCGCTCCCGACGGTGAAGACGAAGACGTGATGCGGCGCGCGCTTCGCTGGCTCGACGAACGCTTTGAATTCGGCGACACGATCCTCGCGGTCCTGCGCCATCCGGTGCCGCGCGCGCTCGAGCGCCCGATCGGATGGTGGTACGTCTTCGGGAGCGCGACCCTCGGTGTGTTCGTCGTCCAGATCGTCACGGGCGTCGGTCTCGCGATGACATACGTGCCCGCGCCGAACAGCGCCTACGACTCGCTGCAGTTCATCACCAACGACGCGACGCTCGGCGCGCTCCTCCGGGGCATCCACTACTGGGGCGCCGGCGCGATGGTGATCCTGGTGCTCATCCACATGAGCCAGGTCTTCCTCTTCGGCGCGTACAAGTACCCGCGCGAGATCAACTGGCTCTCGGGATCATTGCTCCTCCTCGGGACACTGGCGATGGCCTTCACCGGACAGCTGCTCCGTTGGGACCAGGATGCGTTCTGGTCCGTGGTGGTCGCGGCGGAGCAGGCCGCGCGCGCGCCGCTCATCGGCGACTGGCTCGCCAAGCTGGTCGTCGCGGGCGCCGACGTCGGCGGTGCGACGCTCACGCGGTTCTACGCGACGCACGTCTTCCTCATCCCCGCGGCGATCTTCGGACTGCTCGCGGTCCATCTGTACCTAGTCATCCGGCGCGGCATCTCGGAGCCGCCGGTTCCCGGCGAGCGCATCGACCGCGCCACGTATCGCGAGCGCTATCGCGCCATCCTCGCGAAGGGGATCCCGTTCTATCCCGACGCCGCGTATCGCGATGCGGTCATCGCGTTCGTCGCGGTCGTGGCGATCGTCGCGGTCGCGGGGGTGTTCGGGCCCCCGCAGCTCGGTAAGCCCGCCGACCCGACCATCGTCGTGGCCGACCCGCGCCCCGACTGGTACTTCCTCGGCTACTTCACAGTGCTCGCGCTGATCCCGCGCGAGGCCGAGAGCCTGGTGATCATCGGGCTGCCGCTGTTCGCGTTCGCGTATCTGTTCGCGCTCCCGCTGCTGTTCCCCGACGGCGAGCGCCACTGGTCGCGGCGGCCGGCCGCGCTCGCCGTGGTCGCGATCCCGCTCGTCATCTACGCCGCGCTCACGATCGCGGGATTCCGCTCGAGCTGGGTCCCCCTGCTGGACGAACACGCCGCGCTGCCCGCGGCGGTCGTCGCGGATCTGGACGCGAGCGCTCGCCGGGGCGCGGACCTCTTCATCGCGAAGAGCTGCTTCGCGTGCCACCAGATCGCGGGCGCCGGCGGCCGCCGCGGGCCGGATCTGTCCGACGTTGCGGCGCGCATGCCGCGTGAGCGGATCGTGACGCGCATCCTCTCCGGTGGCGGCGGAGCAATGCCCGCCTACGCCGGCAGCCTGACGCCGGCCGAGCTGGACGATCTCGTCTCCTTCCTCGAGACGCGAACGAAACGTTAGAACGGCGGGCCTCCTAAACTCGGCCGCGATGGCCGACGTGCGGATCCGTCCCGTGAACGAGCTCGACATCGAGGCGATCTGCCGCATCGACGAGCGCATCACCGGCAAATACCGCCCAGACGTGTGGGAAGACCGCGTCGTCTACTTCATCCGCCGCGACCCCGACTCCTCGCAGGTCGCGGAGATCGATGGCACGGTCGTGGGCTTCATGCTGGGCGAGGTGCGCGGCGGCGAGTTCGGGATGGAGGAGCCCACCGGCTGGCTGGAATTCTTCGGCGTCGATCCATCGGCACGCGAACGCGGCATCGGACGCAGGCTCACCGACGCGCTGCTCGCAGGTTTCAAGAAGCGCGGCGCGCACGTCGCTCGCACGATGGTCCGCACGCAGGACGCCGAGATCGCGCGGTTCGTCGCGGCGATGGGTTTCGTGCCCGCGCCGGTCGCCGCGCTGGAGAAACGGCTGGCCTGATCGGTCTCGTTGGTGTTCGCTCCGGCGAACGCGGGGAGTGCAACGGGTAACCTAGATGTCGTGAGCGACGAGATCCGCATGCTGCCCGACCGCTATCACGACGCGATCGAGCACTGGCGGCAGCACAACTTCCCCGATTACCCGAAGCTCGCCGAGGTGTGGCCGAAGTTCTTCCCCAAGGACGAGCCCTTCTGCCTTTGCGCGAAGGCCGCGGAGGACATCCCGGCCGAGATCGAGATCGGCGACGACAAGGGAAAGCCGAAGGCCGTGCACCCGAAGGAGCTCGCGCCAGAGGCGGCGCAGCATCTGCTCCAGCAGATCCGCGCGCAGGCGTCTACCGAGTTCGGCTCGATCCAGCAGCACCAGATGACGCTGTTCCGCGCGCAGGAGCCGCAGGACCAGGCCTGGGCACTCCGCGTCATGGCCGAGGAGCTCCGCCACGGCTATCAGATGGTCCACCTGCTCACGAGCCAGGACTGGTCGCCCGTCACCGACACGCGACCTGAGGACATGGTCGAGGAGATCCTCTCGATGCAGACCGGTAGCCACGTCCTCGCGGCTTTCAATCTGGAGTTCGACTCGTTCCTCGACAACGTCGTGTTCGCGGCGTTCATCGACCGTGTCGGGAAGTACCAGCTCACGATGCAGAAGATCTCCGCGTACAAGCCGTACGCGTCCTCGATGCCGCCGATGCTGCGCGAGGAGGCCTTCCACCTCGCCGCCGGGGTCATCCCGCTGCGTCGCTGGGTCGAGCACGCCGCGCGCGGCGACGGCTACATCGACATGCCGGCGATCCAGAGGAGCGTCCATAAGTGGTTCGGGCGCGGGCTCGAGATGTTCGGCGACGAGCGCGGTGGCCAGACCAACGTGAAGTTCGGCCTGAAGGATCTCGCGAATCGTGAAGCGCAGGACCAGTACATCGCCGAATGCACCAAGATGCTCGACGACCTCAATGTGCGCTACGTGCGCGCGCGCTTCCCCGACCGCACGCGTGACGAGGCCGACGCGATCTTCGCGCGCGTCAAAGCGGGCGAGACCGTCGAAGGCCTGTCGCGCGACGACTTGCTGCGTCTGCCGGACCGTCGCTTCTTCCGCCGCCGCGGCGAGTTCGCGTTCCAGATGATCGGCACTCACGGCGAGACGTTCACCGACGTCGAGAAGTACGTCGTACACGTGCTCGCGAGCCTGCCCGAGGCCTACCGCGCCTCGATCGATGTGAAGCACTGGGCTGACATGCAGCGCGCGGTCGCTGCGGGCACGAAGACGCTGAAGGAAGCCATGGCCTCGATGCCGCGGCTCGCGCGACAGGCTGGTGGCTGCCCCTGCGGCAAGTCCGTTCGGTGGGTTGTCGACGCCGCCAACTGAACCGGTCGTCGCGCATTTGCGGGGCGCGAAGCTGCGGCACCTGCACGCCCCGCGCGCGTCGCGCTGATGGAGGTCGGTCTCGGCCTCGACTCGCGGCTCGGCCTATCGACGGCCCAGCTGCGCGACCTCGCGCCGGAAGCGAGCGCGCTTGGCTACGCGAGCCTGTGGACGAACGCCGGCACCGATTACGACCCGATCGCGATGTGCGTCGCCTGGCACGAACGTTCCGGACTCTCGACCGGCGTGTCGGTGGTCCCCATCGCGCGCAATCCCGCACCGGTCCTCGCGCTCGCGGCGCGCACCGCGCACGAGCTTACGGGCGGCCGATTCGTGCTCGGCGTCGGGTCGGGCAGCGTGACCGAGCGGCCCATCGCCGCGGTGCGCGCGTACATCGACGAGGTGCGCAAGACCGCGAAGGACGTGCCGATCTACGTCGGCGCGCTGGGGCCACAGATGCTCGCGCTCGCGGGCCATCACGCCGACGGTGC
>JBKPCZ010000007.1:0-29355 GCA_046727665.1 Chloroflexota bacterium | reverse complement strand
GCGCCGCCCCGGGCGGAGCGGCCGCGCGCCGCGGTGGAGGGGTCGCCAGCCGCGAAGGCTCCCAGGCGCTGCGCACCGCGCCGCGCAGCGCGCCCGCGAAGAACGCGGCGTACGCGGAGCCGAGAAGGGGGGCGTACGCCTGCATCTCGTCGAGCACCGCCGCGGGGAGCTCGCGCGCGCGGTGGCCGAGGTCGGCGAGGACAGCGACGCAGGTGAGCGCGTCGTCCAGCGCGCGGTGGGCCGACTCCGGCCGGATGCCGGCGTCAGCGGCGAGCGACTGAAGCGCATAAGTCGGCGCGGACGGCATCAGGATCGAGGCCAGCTCCGCGGTGTCGAGGCGCTCGAAGGGCCCGAGTCCGGCGCGCTCGAGGAACGCGAGGTCGAAGCCGATGTTGTGGCCCGCGACCGGCGCCCCGGCGATCAGCGATGCGACGCGGTCCACGACCGTCTCGAGCGGCGGCGCTCCGCTCAGATCGTGGTCATGGATGCCGGTGAGGCGCGTGATCGCCGGCCCGATGCCGATGCCGGGATCGACGAACGTGCTGAAACGCTCGCCGAGCGTCGCGGAGCCGTCCTGCTCGAGATGCACGCGCACGGCGCCGATCTCGATGACGCGGTCCGCCTCCGGGTCGAACCCGGTGGTCTCGAGGTCGAGGGCGACGAGTTCCAGAGCGCTGCCGTTCTAGCCGCGGCCTTGCCGCGGTGGTCCTAGGGATAGATGCCGCGGGTGAGCGTGGCCTCGGCGACGCGAGCGACCGCCACCATGTACGCGGCGGTCCGCATGTCCACCTTGTTCTTCTTCTGCATCTCGAGCACGTCGTTGAACGACTTCACCATGACTTCCTTGAGGCGTGCGTTGATCGTGGCCTCGCGCCAGAACAGGTTCTGCAGGTCCTGCACCCACTCGAAGTACGAGACGGTCACTCCGCCCGCGTTGCAGAGGATGTCCGGGATCAGGAAGACGCCGCGATCGAAGAGGATGCGGTCGGCCTCGGGGCTCGTCGGACCGTTCGCTGCTTCGGCGACGATCTTCGCTCTGATGTTGGGCGCGTTGTGCTCGCCGATCTGGTTCTCGATCGCCGCGGGGATGAGGATGTCGCAGTCGAGCTCGAGCAGCTCGGCGTTGGAGACCTTCTCGGACCCGGAGAAGCCGGTGACGGAGCCGGTCTCGCGCTTGTACGCGTCGACCTTCAGCGGATCGATGCCCTTCGGGTTGTAGATGCCGCCGCTCGTGTCGGAGACCGCGACGACCTTGGCGCCCAGTTCGGCCATGAGCTTCGCCGAGAACGAGCCCGCGTTCCCAAAACCCTGCACGACGACGCGTGTCCCCTCGAGGTCGAGGCCGAGGTGCTTCGACGCTTCGATGATCGTGTAGACCGCGCCGCGCGCCGTGGCCTCGTTGCGTCCCTCGCTGCCGCCGATCGACAGCGGTTTGCCCGTGACCACCGCGAGTGCCGTGTAGCCGTGGTGCATCGAGTAGGTGTCCATGATCCAGGCCATGGTCTGCGCGTTCGTGTTCACGTCCGGCGCGGGGATGTCGCGATCCGGGCCGATGAGGAGCTCGATCTCCGTCGTGTACCGGCGCGTCAGCGTCTCGAGCTGCTGGGCGCTCATGGTCTTTGGATCGCAGACGACGCCGCCCTTGGCGCCGCCGTACGGGATACCGACCACGGCGCACTTCCACGTCATCCACATCGCAAGCGCCTTGACCTCGCCGAGCGAGACCGACGGGTGGTACCGGATACCGCCCTTCCCGGGGCCGCGTGTGGTGTTGTGTTGCACGCGGTACCCGGTGAAGACCTTCACGACCCCGTCGGCCATCCGAACCGGGAAGTGCACGGTCAGCTCGCGCTGGCACTCGGCGAGGATCGCACGCATGTTGGGGTCGAGGTGGAGCTTGTCCGCCGCGATCCCGAATTGCTCGAGCGCGACCGACCATGGATCGCGCTGCGTGTGATCGATGACGACTGACTTCGTGGCCACGGTCTCCTCCTCAGCTATCTCGCGCCGCTGATCTTTTCCACGACGAGCCAGTCGTCCGTGGTGCGGCCCGGAGCGTATGCGCTGTTCCAGTTCTTGAGCACCACACGGCGAAAGCCCTGCGCGAGGAGCGTCTCGCGCCACGACCGCAGGCCGCGGGTGACGAATGGCGTGAGCCGGACGTTCAGGCTGGGCACCAGCAAGCCCTCGAGATGTCGCTTGCGCTCCAGTAGCGGGATCTCCAGGAGTGACTCGCCGTCCACTTCGAGGAGATCGAACGCGGCGAAGATCTGCCGCGCGCTCGCGTTGCGCACGAAGGCGTTGCCGTCGGGATCGAGCTCGAGCTCGGACTCGTCGCGCCAGTCCGAGACGAGGACGCCATCGATGATCGCGGTCGTGCATCGCGCCTCCGCCACGATCGCGTCATACAGCTCGCGCGGCCCCTCCACTTCACCCTCGTAACCGACGAAGCGCGGACCATCGTGGCCGACGCGCGCGATGGCGCGTTTTCCCACCCAGTCCGGTTCGAGGATGTGATTCGGCAGCTCCGCGCGTTCGCGGGCGTAGCGGGGTCGCTGAGGCGCGAGATCGGCGCCCAAGACGGTCTTCAACTTGGCCGAGTATCCCACCCTCTTGACAGGCAGAACAGACGTTCTAATATGCGAACGCCCGTTCGAAACAGTCTTCAGGGGAGCACACAAATGGCCGTCATGAGCGCGTTCTCTGCTCGGGTTGCCCTGCCCCCACGCCACACGCCGGCGGCACCTGCCTGGCGGGTGCCGCCGCGCGTGTACTCACCTCTCGTGCCGCGCCGGCTGGCCCATCCGATGGCCGTGCCGGCTTCGGCGAGCGCGACCACCCGGCGTGGATCGCCTTTGTCTTTCCTCAAGAGATGAAGGCCGAGCGCAGCTAAGAGTTCGCGGCTTCGCCGAGCCTACCGAGGGGAGCCGCGTTGCGCGGAGAACGCGCAGCGTGGAGACGCCGAGCCCCGGTCACCGAGGGCCCCGCGCGCGAGGGGTCCCCGTCCCGAAGGGACGGGGTTTCGCGCGAACAGAGGGTTTCGGTGATCGGGGCGAGGCGTCTGTGTAGCGATTCGACCGACCGGGCTTAGCGCGCCGCCTTCTTCTCGCCGTCCTCCCCTCCGCGCGCGAACGCCGCAAGCGGCGCCGCAAGGGAGGCGAACTCGGTCGGGATGATCCACTTCGTCGACGGTGACGCACCCAGCACCTTCAACGCCTCGAGGTACTGCAGGGTCATCGTCCGCGGGTCGGCGTGATTCGCGGCGTTGTTGATCTGGTCCAGCGCGAGACCAAAGCCCTCGGCCCGCAGGATCGCGGCCTGCCGCGCGCCCTCGGCCTGCAGGATGTTCGACTGCTTGTCGCCCTCGGCCACGAGGATGGCCGCCTGCTTCTTTCCCTCGGCGTCGAGGATCGCGGCGCGCCGGCCGCGCTCGGCCGCCATCTGGCGGTTCATGGCCTCCTGGATGTCGCGCGGCGGCGTGATCTCGCGGATCTCGACCGTCGTCACCTTCACGCCCCAGCGCTGGGTCACCTCGTCGAGCTTCACCCGCAGGACTTCGTTGATCTGCTCGCGTTTTGCGAGCACGTCGTCCAGGGGGATGTCGCCGATGACGGCGCGGAGCGTGGTCGTCGCGATGCCCTGCACGGCGGTGCGGAAGTTCTGCACCTTGAGGACCGAGTCCGCGGCCTGTTCGACCCGCTGGTAGATCAGGAAGTCGATGGAGATCGGCGCGTTGTCCTTGGTGATGCAGGTCTGCTGGGGGATCTCGACCACGAACTCACGGAGATCCACCGTCTGCGAGGTCTGCACTGGAGGCGGGAAGAGCAGCACGAGTCCCGGACCGGCGATGCCCGACGCCGGGTTGAATTGTCCGAAGGTCAGCACGACGAGCCGCTGGTACTGCGGCACGATGTGGACGACCGCGCGCAGCAGCATGATCAAGGCGACGGCCAGGAAGATGGCGATGACTAAGGTCAGGTCCATTACGAGGCTCCCCTTCTCTCAGGCGACTCTTTCGTTGGTTCGACGATAAGACGCAACGCATCGACGCGCTTCACGCGCACCGGACTGCCCTTGCTGATCGGTCCGCCCTCGCTCACCGCGGTCCAGTCCTCCCCGCCCACGTATGCGATCCCGCTGGCGTCGATGTCGCTTCTCGCGAAACCGGTCGCGCCGAGCAGGACCGCCGCGCCGCTGGGTGTCAGGACGCCGCGCGCTCGGAGCGCCAGGCGCGCGATGGCGAAGAAGAACGCGCCGGTCACCAGAACGATGACCGCCGTGACGACGGGATCGACGGTCGCGCGGACACCGGGAAAGGTCGGGCGGAGCGGGGGGAACAGGATGATCGTGCCGATGACGAGCGCGACGATGCCACCCGCGGTCAGGATGCCGTGGCTCGCGATCTTGATCTCGGCGACGAACAGCGCGACCGCGAACACCATGAGCGCGATGCCCGCGGCGTTGGCGTCGAGCGTCCCGAACGCGAAGAGCGCGAGCACGACGGCGATCACGCCGATCACACCCGGGAAGATCAGGCTCGGGTTCGAGAGCTCGAAGATGATCCCGTAGGTGCCGATGGTGAACAGCAGCACCGCGATCTGCGGATCGACGATCAGGTGCAGCAGCGCCTCGAGCGGATTCGGCGCGCTGTCCTCGAGCGCCGCACCCTTCGTCGCGAGCGTCACGGCGCCGGACGTCGTGGTCACCTTGCGCCCGTCGGCCCGATCGACGAGGTCGCGCACATCGGTCGCCATGAGGTCGACGACCTTGAGGCTGATCGCCTCATCGGCGCCGATGCTCACGCTCTTCCGGACGGCGTCCTCCGCCCACTGCGCGTTGTGCCCGCGCGCGCGGGCGATGTTCGTGATCTGGGCGACGGCATCGTTCTCGGCCTTCGTCCGGAGATCGGTCTCGATGTCGCCGCCGGACGAGTCGACCGGGTGCGCCGCGCCGATGTTCGTCGACGGGGCCATCGCCGCGACGTGGCCGGCGAGGGTGATGAAGGTCCCGGCGGACGCCGCGTGCGCGCCTGAGGGCGCGACATAGGTGAGGATCGGCACGCCTGAGTTCAGCATCCGGCCGGTGATCTTGTATGTCGAATCGATGAGGCCGCCGGGCGTGTCGATGACCAGCACCACCGCGGCCATCTTTCGCTGCTCCCCCTCGTCGATGAGCCGATCGACGTACCGAGCGGTGATGGGGTTGATGACGCCTTCGATGTGGCCGACGAGCACCGTGTGGCTGTCGTCCGCGGCGAAGGCGAGGCTGGAGACGCCCAGCGCCATCGCGACGACCGATACCAGACGCAACGCGATGCGCACGATCCGAGGATAGACCCGAACTGTCAGCGCTCCAGCCGCAGGCGCACCGGCTTGCGTCCGCGCTCGACATACCAGTCCGAGACCCATTCCGCGCCGTACTTGGCGCGGAAGAGCTCGACGACGCGTCGCAGCGCGCCCGCCTCGTCGTCGATCGGCTCGTTCGTAGCGCTGATCTCCATCGCTCCGACCCGGATGCGGCAGTGCGGATCGCGTCTCAGGTTGCGATACCAGTCGGTGTCGCGGTCGGTGCGCAGCCACACCACCCCGTCGTCGAGCGCGAACCAGACCGTCGCCTCGTGCGGCCTTCCCGACTTCCGGCCCCGTGTGACCAGCACGACCTCCTCCGCGTCGCGGAGGCCCTGCTCGAGACGCGCGTCCACGGCTTAGGCCATCGCCGCGCGGAGCTGCGGCCCGAGACGCGACAACGCGGCGTGCTGGCGCTCGCGATACGCGGGCGTCCAGCCGTGACCGCCGGGGAAGCGTTCGATGACGACGTGCGGTGCGGCCGCGGTGAGCGCGCTGACGGTGCGCGGCGTGTCGACGAAGGCGTCGTGATCCGCGAGGATCACGGCGAGCGGCCCCTTCCAGTCGCGGATCGTCGGCGTGCGGTCAATCGTGAGGAGGTCTCGCGCGAGCTCGCGGCCGGCGCGCGGGTCGGCCAGCAGAAGGTCGGCCTGATCGTGCGCCAGATGCTCGGCATCGACCTGGGCCGCCTCCGCGAAGAGGCGACGATGGAGCATCGACAGTGTCGTGCTCCGGCGCACCGGACCCCACAGGATCCCGGCCGGCGACACGAGGACCGCGAGCTGGGCGCGGATCAGCGGCCGGATCAGCGCTGGCCGCACGAACGGCGTGTGGAGCAGCAGCCCGGCGACGCGCTCGGGCGCTATCTCCGCCAGCGCGAGCGCGATCGCGGTCCCGGAGCAGAGCCCGCCGACGCCCACGCGCTCCAGACCACGCGCTGTGAGAAGGTCCAGCGCCCACCGCGCATACGCCAGAGCGGTGTGGCGCGACGTGAGCGGCGTGACGCCGGCGCAGCCCGGAAGATCCGGAGCGAGCACGCGGAAGTGCGGCTCGAGCGCGGGGAGCCACGCGCCAAGGTTGTGGCTCGAGCCATTCCAGCCATGGAACAGCAGGAGCGGCGGGCCGTCGCCCTGAACGATCAGACCAGGAATCGCCGCCTCACCCCCGGCAGCCGCAAATACTCCGATGGCCTTTCAGTGCCACTTCGCCCGGCCCTCGCGGTCCGACGGCCATTCCGTGTCGGCGTCATCGACGAGCAGAACGTACTGATTGGCCCAGTGCGGCGCCGGGTATGCGCCGTCGTTGCGGTCGATGTTCACGCCCGAGACGACACCCGCGTACGGGTAGCGCAGCCACCACTCGTCGCCGTACCACTCGTCGAGGCCGATCGGCTGTCCCGTCTGGAAGCCGGGCGTGCGGTACTTGTCCGGGCGTCGGTTCGCGGTCTCGGGACGCATGTCGCCGCGCTGCGGATCCTCCACGATGACCTGGTCGATCACGTTCGCGGCGTCGTCGTAGAACGTGCCGAACGCGCCGGTGAATCCGATGAGCAGCGGGTCGTGTTGGCCGGCGAGCGAGATGATGTGCACCGGCTTTCCGCTGCGCACCAGCCAGTACACCGCGGACTTCGTCGCCTCCTCGCGCGAGCCGAAACGGTAGTAGTGGTAGTTGTTGTTCGGATCGAGCCGCTTCTGCATCGTTGCGATCGCGACCGGATCGATGCCGGGATCACGGCTCTTGTTGAAGGGCTTCCCCGTCGCAAGGATCTGCTCCGCCGTGAGCGGATCCTGCTTCGCGGTGTAGTTCTGGACGATGCGGACGCTCGCGGCGGCGCACGCCAGCGGATCGCCGGTCGGATTCTCGAACTCGGTGAACCACTTCACGTCGGTGAGCCGGTCGCCCATGGTCCTGAATCTCTGCTCGTAGCGGACGGTCTCACGGCCGACCGTGAGCGACAGCGCCGCAACGTAGTCCGTCGCGCCGCGCAGGAGACCCTGGCAGCTGAGCGTGCCTTTCGTCCCGGAGGGCTCGAGCGTCGTGGCGCACGCGAAGCCCGGGTCAGGGGTGAGCTGGAACGTCGCCTTCTGCGCCTTCTCGCTCGACTCCCAGGTCGCGCGCATCGAGCGCGCGGTCTGGGTGCAACAGGTGTCCTGGGTGAACTTCACCTCGGGAGGCTTGCCGCTTGCCGATGCGCCGGGGGTCGGCGACGGGTCGACCCTGACATCCGGCGGACCGCCGCGCAGGATGAAGCCGCCGACGGTGATGGCGAAGACGAGACCGACCATCACGACGACCGCTTGACCGAGCCGCTCCGCCGGCGTGTACATCGAGCTACCGGACATAATCCTCGCACCCCGTGCAGGACATCCATCCGATCGCTCCCGTACGCCACGCGCTCGTCGACAAGCGCGTGCGCGTGCCGGCCTCGAAGAGCATCGCGAATCGCGAGCTCATCCTGTCGGCCATCGCGCACGGTCGGTCACGGCTCGAGCTCGGACCCCTGGACCCGGGCGCCGACGTACGGGCGATGGCGACCGCGCTCAGCGAAATGGGCTACGCGGTGCGCTGGGAGGGCGCGACGATCGCGGTCGCCGGGGCGGGCGACGCGACGCCGTCGGGCGACGCGGTCGTCGATGCGCAGGAGGCCGGTACCGTCGCGCGCTTCGGCACCGCCGTCGCGGGGCTCGGAGCTCGCGAGGTGCGCATCGACGGCGCGCCGCGGCTGCGCGCGCGCCCGATGGCGACGCTGGTGGCCGCGCTGCGCACGCTCGGCGCGACGATCGACGCCGACTCGCTGCCGCTCACCATCCGCGGGCCGCTGGTCGGCGGCGCGGTGGACGTGCCGGGCCACGAGTCGAGCCAGTTCGCGTCCGCGCTCCTGCTCGTCGCCGCACGCATGCGGGATGGGCTGCGTCTGCGCATCGTCGGTCCGCTGGTCTCGGCACCGTTCCTTGACCTCACTGTGTCGGCGCTGGAGTCACGCGGCGTCCGCGTCGAACGGCCGTCGGGGCGCGAGCTCGTGATCGGTCGGCAGAAGGTGAAGGCGCGCTCGCTCGATATCCCGGGCGACGTCACCGCGGCCACGTATCCGGCGGCCGCCGCGGCCATCCTCGGCGGCTGGGTCACGATCACGAACGCACGCGCCCGCGTCGAGCCCGGCGGTCAGGGTGACGCGCGCTTCTTCGATCTGATCGAGGACATGGGCTGCGACGTCGAGCGACGCCGCGAGAGCGTCACCGTCCGTCGCGATGGAACGCTGTTCGGCATCGTCGCGAACGTGATGGACTGTTCCGACACCTTCCCCACCCTCGCCGTCATCGCGACTCAGGCCGAGACGCCCACCGAGCTCACCGGCATCGCGCACACGCGTTCGCAGGAGAGCGATCGCGTCGCCGCGGTGGCGGCTGGCATCGTCGCGCTCGGCGGGCGCGCGCAGGCGTTCCGCGACGCGATCCGCATCGAGCCCGCGCCGCTGCACGAGGGCGTCGTCGACGCGGCCGGCGACCACCGCATCGCGATGGCCTTCTCGGTGCTCGGCCTGAAGGTGCCCGGCGTCGCGATCAAGGGCTGGTCGGCGGTCGGCAAGACGTTCCCCGATTTCTACGAGGTGCTGCGCGAGCTCTCCCGATGATCCCGCGGCGATCCGTTAGCCGCGCGGGCGACCGAGCACGAGCGTGGACAGGAGCAGGCCCGCGAGACCGCTGCTGACGATCAGACCGGACCAGAAGGTCGGCGACCACGAGGTGCCCGGGCCGATGATGACGCTGACCGCGTAGACGACGTAGAGCACCGTCGGCACGAGGAACGCGAACACACCGAACGCCGCCGGGCGGGCCGGAGAAGGATCCAGCCACGCTGCGGCGACGCCGGCGAGGGCGCCGCCCACGAGCGCGACGGCGACGAACGCAGCGGCATGCGCGCCGAGCAGCGGACTGTTCACCAGCACCATGACGAGCGCGTTCCCGCCGACAACGAGCGCGACGTACGCCGGGGCGACCCGGACGCGCGCGAGAGCGATCTGGATGACGCCTGAGACGAGCACCGCGTACGACAGGAACGCGAAGAGCGCCAAGCTCTGCTCGATCTGCAGCAGCGCGTGCGTCGGGGCACCCGGCCGCGCGCCGAAGACGCGCGTGAACGGATCGGCATAGTCGAGGATCACGGCGAGGATCGAGAGTCCATACAGCAGCGACAGCGCGGCGGGCAGTCCGAACGCGCGCTTCGCCCACGCCGCGCGCGCGGGCCCGGTCACCACCAGGAAGATGCCGCCGGCCACCAGGAGGTGCGACGGGCTGACCGCGGCTTCGATGTCGAATTCGATGCCGAACAGGGTGTGCCACACCGCGTCGGCCATGCCTCCGATGGCGGCGACGGCCACGCCCACGAGCGACCACTCGTAGCCCGCGCGGAGGATGGGCCGTCCCGCCGTCCGCTCGGCCACACGCGCGAGGACGAGCGACGCGCCGCAGGCCAGGAGTCCCGAGTACAGCACGCCGTGCCACGGGGTCCAGAAAGAGTCGGGGAGGCCGGAGATGTGCGCCCAGGCGTCGAGGAAGACGCCGGTCATGAGCCAGCCGGCCAGCACGGCAAAGACGCGATCGACGGCGCGATCCGTGATGAGCGGCACCCCGGAACGAAGGACGGCCGTCGCCGTCTGACCGATGCTCATCGCCGTCTAGTGTGCCCCTCCTCGAGGCGGGCGCGGATCTCCGCGGCCTGCGAGAGGAGCGCGCGGAGCTTCGCCGCGTCGTCGGCCGCGATCGCGCTCTCGACGGCGTCGAGCGTCGCGCGCAACCGGGCCAACGCGGCCACGACGTTCTCCCGATTCGTCCGCAGGAGCTGCTCGCTGAGTTCGAGGGGCGTGCCCGCGAGCCGCGTGGCGTCGCGAAAGCCGGGGCCCGAGAAGCGTGCCGGATCGTCGGGGACATCGGAGGCGGCCAGCGCGAGCGCGGCCGCGACGGCGACCGGCAGGGCCGACAGCACCGCGACGATGCGGTCGTGCTGCTGCGCCGAGCACACCGTCACGATGCCGCCGGCATCGCGCGCGAGCGCGCCGGCGACCGCCATCGCGGCGCTGTCGGAGCGCACCGTCGGCACGACGAGGAACGGACGAAGCTCGAGCAGGTCGGCCGACGCGGCGGCGAAGCCTCTGCCGCTGCGGCCGGCCATCGGGTGAATGCCGATGATGCGGCTGTCCGCGGGAGCGGCGGCGGCGAAGGCCTCGACCGGCGCGCGCACCGAGGCGACGTCGAGCAGCACCGCGGCGCCCGCGCGCTCCACCAGCGCTTCGAGCGTGGGCACGACGGCATCCATCGGCGTCGCGACGATCACCGCGTCGGCCGGCAGCAGGGCGTCGAGCGCGCCGACGACGTCGATCCCCGCGGCGAGCGCCGCATCGCGTGTGGTCGCGTCGGTGTCGAACCCCGTGACGCGATGGCGAAGCTTGAGCCCGAGCGCGAGCGAGCCTCCGATCAGACCGAGGCCCGCGATCGAGACGTTCACGCCGGCGCCGCATCCGGGACGCCGCGGCCGACCGCCCGAGCGACCGCGGTCGCGCGGCCGACCAGGGCGGCGAAGTTCTCGAAGGTGAGCGACTGGAAGCCATCGGAGAGCGCGTGGTCGGGGCTCGGATGCACCTCGACGATGAGGCCGTCGGCCCCGGCCGCGACCGCGGCGAGCGCGACGGGCGCGACGAGATACCACTTCCCGGTGCCGTGCGAGGGATCGCCGACGACGGGCAGATGCGAGAGCCGCTTGAGGAGCGGGATCGCGTTCACGTCGAAGGTGTTGCGGGTGTACTTCTCGAACGTCCTTATCCCGCGCTCGCACAAGAGGACGTTCCGATTGCCCCGCGCGAGCACGTACTCCGCGGAGAGCAGGAACTCTTCGATGGTGGCGGCCATGCCGCGCTTGAGCAGCACCGGCTTCGGCTGGTCGCCCACCGCGTCGAGCAGCGCGAAGTTCTGCATGTTGCGAGCGCCGATCTGCAGGCAGTCCGCGACACGCGCCACCGCGTCGACGTCGCCCGGCGTGAGCACCTCGGTGACGATCGCGAGACCAGTCTCCGCACGCGCCTCTTGGAGGATTTCGAGTCCAGCTGCCCCGAGGCCGCGGAAGTTGTACGGGGACGAGCGCGGCTTGAAGGCGCC
This sequence comes from Chloroflexota bacterium, assembly GCA_046727665.1. GTDB lineage: Bacteria > Chloroflexota > Limnocylindria > P2-11E > P2-11E > CF-39. Next base: position 17,861 of record JBKPCZ010000007.1, on the reverse strand, counting down.
GCCGCGGAGGATCGTCGCGCCGGCAGCGCGCACGGCTCGCGCCGTCTCGAGTGTCTGCTCGCGCGACTCGACGGAGCACGGCCCGGCCATGATCGCGAGCGGCGCGGAGCCCCCCACCGCGACGTCACCGATCCGCACGACCGTGTCATCCGGGATCACCTCGCGCGACGCGAGCTTGAACGGGCGGCTCACGGGCACGACCTCGGCGACCCCGGGAAGCGACTCGACCGCGTCGGCCGCGTCCCGTGAGGTCGAGCCGAACGTCCCGATGGCCATGCGCTCGGCCCCGGGCAGCGGGATCGGCGTGATGCCGAACTCCTGGATGCGCGCGACCACCGCGTCGATCTCGTGCTGGGTCGCGCCGCGCTTCATGACGACGAGCACTACCGATCTCCTCCGCCGCCGCCGTCGCTCGGGACCTCGACCGACCACGCCGGACGGAGGCTCTTCGCCCCGCGCAGGAAGGCGTGGCGGATCTCCTTCTGCGTCTTGGCGGTGTTCCACGCGATGAGGACGCGCACGCACATCCCGAGAGCGCCGGGAACGGGGATCTCGCGACCGCAGATGAGCGGCACGTCGGTCCACCCGAGGCCAGCGCGCGCGGCATCCGCCGGGAACGCCGCGTCGAGATCGGGGGTCACCGTGAACCAGACGTACCCGATGTCGTCGGGGCGCATGCCGTTGAGCTCGGTCAGGACACGGAGCAGCTCCGCGGTGCCGTCGAAGATCGCCTTGGCGTCGTTCGCGCGGACGGTCGTCGCGCCGCGGACGCCGCGCACAGCCATCAGGACCGACCCGCGGCCGCGAGCGAGGCGACGTACTCGCGCAGCCGGTCCGCGCGCCGCTCGGCAGTCGCATTCGCGACGACGTCGATCGCGGCGCTGCCGACGACGACGCCGTCCGCGGTGCCGCGGAGGGCGGACACGTGGTCCGGCGAGCTGATGCCGAAGCCGACAACGATCGGCAGCGCCGTGTGCTTTCGCACGCGACCGACGAACTCCGCGACGTCCGACCCGAGCGTGCTCCGCGCCCCGGTCACGCCGGTGAGCGACACGCAGTACACGAAGCCGCGCGCGTGCGGCAGCAGTGAGGCGAGACGCTCGTTCGGCGTCGTCGGCGCGTAGAGGTCGATGCGGACGAGACCCGCCGGCGCGAGCGCGGCGTCGAGCTCGGTGCTCTCCTCGGCCGGCATGTCCGGGACGATCACGCCCGCGAGGCCGACGCGACCACCGTCCATCGCGAGCCGCTCGAATCCGTACTGCATGAACGGATTGGTGTAGCCCATGAAGAGCACCGCCGCGTCGCGCTCGCGCACCACGCTGGCCGCCTCCGCCAAGCAGTCCGCGAGCGTGATGCCGTTCCGGAGCGCGGTCTCGCTCGCACGCTGGACGGTGGTGCCGTCCGCGAGTGGATCGCTGAACGGCACGCCCAGCTCGAGCATGTCGGCTCCGCCGTCGAGCGCCGCGCGGAGGAGTCCCGCCGTGGAGGCACGCTCCGGATAGCCGACGGTGAGATAAACGACCAGCGCGAGGCGTCGCTCCTGGCGTGCACGCGCGAACGCGCGCTCGACACGCAGCGCGCCGCTCGTCGCGACCGTCACGTCGCTTCTCGCGAGCGCATCACGGTCTCGAGATCCTTGTCGCCGCGCCCGGAAAGACACACGAGCACGTCGGTCTGCTCGCCATAGCGGGCGCGGATGGACGCGAGATCGGCGATCGCGTGCGCTGGCTCGAGCGCCGGGATGATCCCTTCGGTCCGCGACAGCAAGCTGAAACCTTCGAGCGCTTCCGCGTCGGTGCGCGAGACGTATTCGACGCGACCCGTCTCGTGCAGGAAGGCGTGCTCGGGGCCGACACCCGGATAGTCGAGTCCCGCCGACACCGAGTGCGTCTCGCGGATCTGGCCATCTGCGTCCTGCAAGACGTAGCTCCGCGTGCCGTGCAGCACACCGACCTTGCCGCCGCCGATCGACGCCGCGTGCTTGCCGCTCTCGACGCCGAGGCCGCCGGCCTCGACGCCGCGCAGTCGCACCTCCTTGTCGGACAGGAACGCGCTGAACATGCCGATCGCGTTCGAGCCGCCGCCGACGCAGGCAACAACGACGCTCGGCAGCGTTCCGACACGTTCCAGCCACTGCGCGCGCGCCTCGCGACCGATGATCGACTGGAACTCGCGCACCATCGCCGGATACGGATGCGGACCGATCGCCGAGCCGAGCAGGTAATACGTGGTGCGCACGTTCGTGACCCAGTCGCGGATCGCTTCGTTGACCGCGTCCTTCAGCGTGCGGCTCCCGGCCTCCACGGCGCGCACCTCGGCGCCCAGGAGCCGCATGCGGAAGACGTTCGGCTCCTGGCGGCGCATGTCCTCGGTGCCCATGTACACGACGCATTCGAGGCCGAGCAGCGCGCAGGCCGCAGCGCTCGCAACGCCGTGCTGGCCGGCGCCCGTCTCGGCGACGATGCGATGCTTCCCCATCCGACGCGCAAGCAGCGCCTGCCCAAGCGCGCTGTTGATCTTGTGCGCGCCGGTGTGGGCAAGGTCTTCGCGCTTCAGCATCACCCGCTTCAGTCCGACCTCCTTCGCGAGTCGCGACGCGTCGGAGAGCGGCGTCGGTCGTCCCACCCATTCGCGCAGGAGCCGGTCGAGCTCCTGCTGGAACGCCTCGTCCGCGCGCGCCGCGTTGAACGCGGCCTCGAGCTCAGCCACGGCGGGCATGAGCGTCTCGGGCAGGAACTGTCCACCGAACTGGCCGTAGCGTCCGCGCGCGCTCACGGGCGCACCGTCACGGTAGACGTTCCGGGTTTGCGTATCGCGGTGATGCCACTGATGAGCGGGCTCGGATCATCGGACCGCATCAGCGCCGTGCCGACGAGCACCGCGTCGACGCGCGCGGGGAGCAGCCTGGCGTCGTCGACGGATTCGATCCCCGACTCGGCGACGAGGATCTGCCCTTCGCGCGCGAAGGTGTGCAGCTGCCGCACGCGGCCGATGTCGATCTCGGTCGGGCGGCGCAAGTTCCGCGCGTTCACCCCGATGATCATCGTTCCGGCAGCGACGGCCCGTCCGAATGCGACTGGCTCGTGCGCCTCGAGCAGCACGCCCGTGCCGAGCGTGTTCGCGCGCCGGACGAAGCGATGGATCTCGTCGTCCGACAGCGCCTCGGCGATGAGCAGCACCGCATCGGCGCCGGCGGCACTTGCCTGAACGATCTGGTACTCGTCAACGATCACGTCCTTGCAGAGGACCGGGATCCGCACCACCCGACTCACATCGACGAGATCCTGGAAGGAGCCGCCCCAATGTCGCGGCTCGGTTAGCACCGAGATGGCGGTCGCGCCCGCCGCTTCGTACGCGAGCGCGAGCACGACGGGATCCGCGTCCGCGTTCAGCGTTCCGAGCGCCGGCGATCGCCGCTTGACCTCCGCGATGACGCCGAGCCGGCCGTGGAGCGTGCGCAGCGCTGCGGTGAATGCGTCGACGCTCCCGCGTGCGTCGCCTAGGGCATACGTGCGCCGGCGCCCGGCGAGTCGCTCGCGCGCCTCGAGAACGAGCACCTCCAACGGGATCTCGGCCTTCGCGCGCGCCACGTCCGCGCGGCGCTCGGCGATGACCTGTTCAAGGAAATCGCTCATGCCGTCGCCGCCTCGGTCGCGCCGATGCGCTGGCTCGTCGCGGCGAAACGAGCGAGTGTGTCGCGAGCAGCGCCCTCGTCGATCGCGCGCGATGCGATCGCGACGCCGTCGCCGACCGTCTCGGACAGGCCCGCGACCCAGCACGCTGCGGCCGCGTTCATCACCACCGCGGTGCGCGCGCCGCCGGCGCCACCATCCAGCACCGCGCGCGCGACGCTCGCGTTCTGCACCGCGTCGCCGCCTGCAATCTCGACGCGTTTCGCGGGATGCAGCCCCAGCTGTTCGGGCACGAGCGTGCCTTCGCGCACGGACGGGCCGGTGACCTCCCATGTCCGCGTCTCCGCGGACGGGCTGATCTCGTCGAGACCGTCGGTGCCGTGGACCACGAGCGCGCGCTCGACACCGAGCTCGGCCAGGGCGCGCGCGATCGTATCGCCGAGCGCGACGCTTGGGACGCCCAGGAGATAGCGGCGCACGCCGGCGGGGTTGGCGAGCGGACCGAGCACGTTGAAGACGGTACGAATGCCGATCTCGCGCCGCACCGGCCCGGCGTGACGCATCGCGGGGTGGAAGCGGGGCGCGAACATGAAGCCCACGCCCACCTCACGCACGCACTGCGCGACGCCGTCGGGGCCGAGATCGATCTTCACACCGAGCGCCTCGAGCACGTCGGCGCTGCCGCACTGGCTCGACGACGCGCGGTTGCCATGCTTCGCCACACGCCCGCCGGCGCCGGCGACGACGATCGCGGCAATGGTCGAGATGTTGATGCTGTTCGACCGGTCGCCGCCGGTACCGACGACGTCGATCGCGCCCTCGTCCACCACGACGCGGACCGCGTTGGCGCGCAGCGCGCTCGCGAACCCCGCGATCTCATCCGGTGTCTCACCGCGGATGTGCAGCGCCGCGAGCAGCGCGCCCAGCTGGGCGGGCGTCGCCTCGCCCGCCATGACCGAGCCCATGACGGACTCGGCCTCCGCGCGGCTGAGCGTCTTCCCGCCCGCGACGACGCCGAGCGCTTCACGCGCGTCCAAGAAAGTTCTCCAGCATGCGCATCCCGTCCTTCGTCAGGACGGATTCTGGGTGGAACTGCACGGCTTCGAGCGGGAGCCGCGTGTGCCGCAGCGCCATGACCACGCCGTCGTCCGAGCGCGCCGTCACCACCAGCTCGTCGGGCAGCGAGTCTTCCTGCACCATCAGCGAGTGGTAACGCGTGGCCTCCGTCGGATCCGGGACGCCCGCGAAGATGCCCCTCCCATCGTGTCGCACGAGCGACGTCTTGCCGTGACGCGCCTCGGGGGCGCGCACGACGCGAGCGCCGAACGCGACCGCGGCGCATTGCAGTCCGAGGCACACGCCGAGTGTGGGGATGCCGCGCTCCGGCGCCTGCCGGACGAGCTCCGGGGACCGGCCGGCGGCCTCGGGGCGGCCCGGTCCCGGTGAGATCACCAGGCGGTCGGGGCGGGCCTCGATCGCCGCCGCGAGCCGGTCGTCGTCGGCGCGGATCACCTCGACCGTCGCGCCGAGCGCGCCCATCGCCTGCGCCAGGTTGAACGTGAAGCTGTCGTAGTTGTCCACCAGCAGCACGGAGATCACCGCGATAGCTCCCCGCCAGCAAGCTCGACCGCACGGAGCAGGGCCCGCGCCTTCGCGCGCGTCTCGGCCTCCTCGGCCGCGGGGTCGGAGTCGGCGACGATCCCGGCGCCCGCCTGGATCCGGCACACGCCGCGCGCGATCGTCGCCGTGCGGATCGTGATGCACGTGTCGAGCGTCCCGTCGAAGCCGAGATAGCCGACCGCGCCGGCGTACGGACCGCGCTGATCCGTCTCAAGCTCGGCGATGCGTTCCATCGCGCGGATCTTCGGTGCGCCCGAAACGGTACCCGCGGGGAAGCAGGCCCGGAAGGCATCGAGCGCATCGAGGCCGGGCGACAGCTCGCCCTCGACCACCGACGTCAGGTGCATCACATGCGAGAAGCGATCGACGCGCATGAGCTCCTTCACCTTCACCGTCCCGGGGCGCGACACGCGACCGATGTCGTTGCGCGCGAGATCGACGAGCATCACGTGCTCGGCGCGCTCCTTCTCCGACGCGCGCAGCTCGGCCTCCATCACCGCATCCTCTGTCTCGTCGTTCCCGCGCGGGCGCGTGCCGGCGATCGGATGCATGACGACCTTCCCGTTCTCGACGCGCACGAACGGCTCCGGTGACGCGCCAACGAGCGTCGCGGCCGTCGTCTCCAGCAGGAACATGTACGGCGATGGATTCACGTGACGGAGCGCGCGGTACAGCGCGAGCGGGTCCGGCGCGGGCGTCACGTCGAAGCGCTGGGCGAGGACGATCTGGATGCAGTCGCCCTCGGCGATGAGCTCCCGCGCCTTCGCGACGCGCCGCATGTACTCCTCGGGCGTACCGTTGGGTCGGGTGTCGACCGGGCCAACGGTCCCACGAGCGAACGCCGGCAGCGGCGCATCGAGCGCCGCGAAGACGCGCTCGATCGTCCGCTCCGCGCCGCCGGGCACCGCCGCGTCGTCGTGAGCGAGGACCGTGAGCGTATGGCGCAGATGGTCGAACGCGACGACGGTGTCGTAGATCCCGAAGACGGCTTCAGGCATCCCCCACGGCGCGTAGGGATCGTTCGCCGCGATGGGCAGGCGCTCGAAGCGACGCGCGGCCTCGTAAGCGACGAAGCCGACGGCACCGCCACTGAAGCGTGGCAAGCCGGGGTGCGGCGCGCGGCGATACCTCGCGAGCTCGGCGCGCAGCGCCGCGAGCGGATCGGGCGCCGGCGCGTTCGTCGTGATCGTGCCGCTGACATCGCGCGGAAGCTCAAACTCCACGTCGGCCGGAAGGCGCTCCACGACCACCCCGCCATCGCGGAAGTACAACCGCGCCCGCGGCGCTACGCCGATGAACGAGTAGCGGCCCATGCGCTCGCCGCCCTCGGCGGACTCCAGCAGGAACGCGCCACCGAGCACCCGCAGCTTCGCGAACGCGGACACCGGCGTCTCGAGATCCGCGAGGCGCTCGCGCATAACTGGCACGAGCTCGATGACATCCTGCGCGGTGACCGCCACGATCCGTCCTCCTGGAAAACAAATAGCCCCCGCCCGACTCGGGACGAGGGCTCGTGGTGCCACCCGATCACGCCGCCGCATCGCTGCGACGACCTCTGCCTCCCCTGTCAGGGAGCGCCCGTTGATAACGGCGGGCCGCCGGCCGCGGCTAATCGTTCCCTTTCGCCGCGGCGTCTCGCGGGAGCCATTCGCTTCGCGCTCGCCGTCCCGGTTCTCACCGTCTCCGGTTCGCTTGCCGGTCCGCGCGACCTACTCGTTCCCGCTCGAACGACGCTTTCGGCATCCTAGCGAAACGGCCGATTTTTGGCCATCTCTGCGTCCAAGGTCGGTAGCGCAGGGCCGGTCCGTACAGTTGGTAAGTGAAGAACTTACGAGCGTCTGGTCGACCCCTCGGTCCTATGGCGGTGCGGTCCGTCCTGCCAACGCACCCGCCGTCAAAGGTGCGCGAGACCCTCCGCGGACTGCCGACGGCGACCGGCTACACCGTCACCGTGAAGCCGCTGCGCTACCGCACGGGTCCGCATCTGCAGGCCTTCACGTACTGGGACCGCCCCGAGATCGTGATCCAGGTCCCGGAGCCATTTCGGCCGTTCCGCGAGGTGGTCGACCTCGGCGCCTGGGGTTCGCCGCGCGTCCTGTTCCGCACCCGACGCGAGGTGATCCGCTTCCTGTATCTCCATGAGTTCTGTCACTGGTGGCTGTACCTGACGCACGGCTGGGGTGCCGCCGCCGAGATCGCCTGCGACCGCTACGCCTTCACCAACTACCGGCGGCGCGGACCGGTCGGTCCCCCACTCGTTCGCCGCGGAGAGCGCGCGGCCTAAACGCGCGACTCGCGCTCGCGCAGGTGCTCGAGCGCGAGCGGAGCGATCTGCAGCGCAAGCGGCACCTTCAGGTTGTGCCGCGCCACCAGCGTGTTCAGCTCGGTCACCGCGCGCCGCAGGTCGGACTCCACGAAGCGGTCGACGTCGCTCGTGGCTCTCGCGGCGTCCAGGATCCGCTCAGCGGGTAGGTCACCGAGCATTGCAGCTCGTCCGTCGAGCCACTGGCGATGTGCGCGCAGCCGTCGCACGATCCGGTCGCGTCGCTCGGCGATCTCGCGTCGCAGCTCGACGAACTCCGGCACGACACCCGCGTTCTTCGCCACGTGCCGCGCCGCCCAGCGGTCGCCGGCGCTCGGATCGTCGTCGGCGAGCGGCGCGCCCTCGCCGGGAAGGTCGGCAAGCTCACCCAGCTCCGCGAGCTCGCGCAGCTGCTCGTCGACACGACGCTCAAGCCGTCGCAGTCTCGCCTCGGGGCCGTCGTCCACGGCCGTCAGTATCAGGCGAGGCGCGCGGTGACGACGCCCCCGGGACCCACTGCGACCGCGGTGGGCACCAGCGCGACGCCGTACTTGCGGGCGAGCTCGGGACGCCGCGACACGTCGACCATGAACACCTCACGCCCCGCCGCGATGAGCTCGCGCTCGAGCGCGTGGCAATCGGTGCACAGCGGATGCGTGAACTGGACGACGAACTCGCCATTTCGTCCGCCCGCGCCGAGCTCGGCGAGATCGACCCGCTCGATCCGCCCCGGACGGATGCCACGCAGGCGCGCGCCGAGACGGTACATCTCGCAGCCGACGCAGAGGCCGCTGATCGCCGCTAGCAACGCGAGCGCCGCGACGATCAGGCCGAGCGCCCAACCGACGGCGGCGAAGCCGAGCGCGTGCGCGATCGTCGCGCTGCCGAGGAACACGACGCCCACCATGTTCGCGAAGCGCGGCGGACGGCTGTCCTCGATCGGCCCCTCGCCGAAGCGCGGCTGGAGCACGTTGAAGTACAGGAGGCAGGGCAGGCACCAGCGCCGTCCGAACCGGAGTCCGATCGCGAGCTGCGCTCCGATGAGCCCGAGGATCGGCCACCAGCCGGTGGCGAAGGCGACGAGCGATAGCGTGCCGACGATCGCCTGATTCGTCCGCGGGGCGCGCGCATCGATGACGTCGTTGTCCGTCCAGGGATCGGCGGTGCGAGCGAGCGCGGTCACGCGACGGCCGCCACAGCCCGAGTCGCGGTTGCGCGATCGAAGAGCCAACGCGCGAAGCGCGCGTGCGGATCGAATCCGACGAGCGAGGGCGCGCCGGTGACGAAGTTCGACAGAGCATTGATGTCGTAGACGTATGGCAGACCGTCGCGCGCGGCCACCAGATATTCGACGCCGCCGACGTCGAGACGGCCGGCGCGCGCGATGCGAAGCACGTCGTCCACGATCTGTTCCGGCGGCTCGAATGCGTCGATGCGCAGCTGCTTCTTGGCCGGTGCGTCGACGACACAGTTGTCGAACTCGCCGCCGTCCTCGATCTGGCAGATGTCCGCGGGGCACAGGTTGAAGTCCTGCTCCGCCTGATTGGCGATGCGGATCGCGTACAGGTACTCGCCGTCGAGGAACTCCACGCGACGGCTCGTGCCGTCCTCGCTCTCCAGGAACTCCTGCACGACGCCGATCCCATCGGGTCCGAGATCGAGCTCGGCGGCGCCGGCGTCCAGATCCTGCGGCGAATCGAAGCGGCGCATGTGCGCGCCGGATCCACCGACGTTCGGTTTGACGATCACCGGAAAGCGCAGCTCGCGCGCCGCGCGCGGCGCCTGCGCCGGGTCGGTGACGACGCGCGCCGCAGGCGCCCGGATGCCAAGTTGCCGCAGGAGCAGCAGCTGGCGGGCCTTGGACGTCTCGAGCGCGAACGCGCTGCTGCCGTTCACGACCGGGATGCCCCCTTGCTCGAGGAGCGGCAACAGCTCACGCGCGACGGCGATGCTCCGCCAGTGGCCGCGCAGATACGACGACGGCGACACCTTGTTGACCGCGAGCGACCAGTCGGGTGCGGGACCGCCCGGGTCGAGGCTCATGTCGTTGAGGAACACGCGCTCGTACGACGCGCCGACGCCCTCGAGCGTGTCGAAGAGCGGCGCCATCCAGGCCTCGTTCTCGTACAGGATCGCGATCGGGCGCATCGTCCCCTCCGAATTCCGAGGCTAGCGCTCGGAAATGTCGCGCCGCCAGCGGTGGGGCCGAAGTGCGTGCAGCCTGGCCTGTCTTGAGCCTCGGCTAACCTGCCGGCCATGCCCGGAGCGCTCGATTTCGGCCCCTTCCTGGTCCTCGGCGCGGGCGGGCGGGCCGAGCTCCTGCGCTCGGCACGGCGCGAGCGCTTCCGCGCGGGGGCGATCGTCGTGCGCGAGGGCGATCCGCCGGAGGATGCCCACGCGATCGTCAGTGGCCGCGTGCGCGTGAGTCAGGGACGACCGGAGCTCGTCGTCGCGACCCCGTCAGCGCCCGTCCTCATCGGAGAGACCGCGGTCCTCTCGGGCGAGCCGCGCAACGCGACGGTCACCGCGATCACCGCTTTGCGCGCGTACCGCATCCCCGCCGCCGCGCTGCGCGAGGCTTGCGCGCGCGAACCCGCGTTCGCCGGGGAGCTCGCCGCGTTCGCCGCGGTGCGGGTCGGCAACAACTTCCTCCGGCGATCGAGCCCCTTCGCCGATCTGCCGTCGGCCGCCATCGAAGCGCTCGCGGCGAAGCTCGTCGGTATCAGCTTCGAGTCCGGCGAGGAACTGCTGCGCGAGGGCGCGCCCGGGGACGACGCGTACCTCATCCAGAACGGCGAGGTGGAGGTGGTGCACCGCGACCGAGTGCTCGCGACGCTCGGACCCGGCTCGTTCGTCGGTGAGGTCTCGGCGCTGACCGGGTCCGTGCGGACCGCGACGGTCCGCGCGAAGACGGCGGTCTCCGCCTTCCGTGTCTCGGGCGACGATGTGCGGCCGATCGTCCGGAAGTACGAGACCCTCGTCGCGCGGCTCGAGGGCACGATGCAGTCGCGGCACACCCCGCGTCGCTCGGGCGAGGCGGTCGTGTCTCCCGCGCCGGATGACCCGACGGCCGTCATCCTGCGCGACGACGCGAGCGGCTCGTATCTCCGTCTCACCCGAGAAGCGCTCGCGATCTACGAGGACATCGACGGTGAGCGGACCTTGCGCGACCTCGCCATAGCGCACTTCCAGCGCACCGGTGCCCTCGATCCCGCCGGCGTGTTCGAGACGGTCGCCACGCTCCAGGCCGCCGGGCTCGTCACCGCGCCGCGCATCGCCAGCGACGAGCCCGACGCGCGTCTCCTCCGCCTCGCCGACATCGTCCTCGCGCCCCGGCTCGAGCTGCGCGATGCGGACGGCGCCGCGGCGGCGCTGTACCGGTTGCTCGCCTGGGCCTTCACGCGTGCGGGGGTCATCGCCGCGACGGCGCTCGGGATCATCGGCCTCGCCGCCCTCGCGACGGTCTTCCGCGCCGCCGAGCCCGCCGACTTCGGCCTCGGCGGCATCGTCGTCGCCTTCGTCGGGCTGCTTCTGGCTGGAGTCGGCCACGAGATCGCCCATGCCGTCGCGACGAAGGCCGAGGGGCGGCGCATCGGTCGGGCCGGCATCGGCCTGCTCTGGTTCACTCCCGTCGTCTACGTCGACACGTCGGACGCCTGGCTGATCCCGCGCCGCGCGCGCGTACGAGTGAACGCAGCGGGGCCGCTGTTCAACTTCGCGTTCGCGGGCCTGTGCGGCATCGTCGCGTTCTTCACGTCCGCGCAGACCCGGGACCTCGCGATCTGGCTGGCCGCCGCGAATCTCGTGAGTGTCGTGTTCAACCTGTCGCCGCTGCTCGAGTTCGACGGGTATTACGTTCTGGAGGACTTGACCAATACCAATGCGCTGAGGCGCAAGTCGCTCCGGTTCGTCTTTCGCGATCTCGTCGCGCGTCCTCGCGTTCCGGCGCGTGGTCGCGAGCTCGGGTTCGTCGCGTATGCCCTCGCCGCGGTCGCGTACGTCGTCGGCATGAGCATCGTCGTGCTCGCCGGCGTGCCGGCGCTCGTCACGGGCGTCCTCGGCGGGCGGGTCGATCCCCTGCTCGTGCCGCTCGTGGGAACCGTGCTGGCGCTGGTGCTGGCCGGACTGCTGCTGGGCCCCTTCGTCGCGGAGGTGCTCGCCGCGCGCGCGGCTGCCGAAGCCGCGGAGTAGCGACACTCAGGTCGCGGGCCGCCTCCGGGATCTCGCGCTTCTTCGCGGTCTGCGACGGGGTCTAGCGCTTCTTCGCGGCCTGCGACGGCGCGCGAAGAAGCGGTGACGAGGTCTTCACCGCCATGGCTGCGGACAGATCGCTCTTCGACATGCGATCTTCGAGCCGCTCGGCGCGAGCGCTGCCGCGCTGGAAGGCGGCGCGCTCCTCGGGTGTGAGGTCGTATCCGGCGAGGGCCTTCGCGGGATCGCGGGCGAGCAAGGCGCGGAACGCGGCGTCGTTCATGGCGCGCTCCAGGACCTCATCGAGCACCTTCTGGCTCAAGAGCTGCCTCCCACCCTCAACGGGACCGTCGCGCGCGGAGTGTACTTCGGGCCGCGTGGCGAGAGGACGCTCTCGAAGACCACGGCCGAGTCGACCCGGAACCGCAGGCGCGGGAGGCGCATCGCCACCACGGCTGCGGCGATGGCACGCGCGTCGACGAGATCCACGTTCTCCCGGACCCTCCCGATGGTGACGTGCGCGCGCAGCGGCTTGTCGTCCATCGCGATGTCGCGACGCCGCAGCTCGGCGCGGATCCGCTCGCCGAGCGTCAGCACGGTCGGGGCGCCCGCGCCGATCCCCAGCCACACCACCCGCGGCCGACCCGAGGCTGGAAACCGTCCCGGGCGGTCGAGCTCGATGTCGAATGCGGTGACCCCACTCGCTGCCGCCTCCGCAGCGGCTGTCACGTCAGCGAGTCGCTCGTCGGGCGTGCGCCCGAGGAATGCGAGCGTGACGTGCATGAGCTCGGGTTTGACACGCCGGAGCGCGGGAAGGTCGGGTGCGGAGTGGAACGCCGCTTCGGCGATCTCGGGAGGAAGTGGGAGCGCGACGAAGAGCCGTATCCGCGAAGGTTAGAACCCCGCGGCCTGGACCTCGTCAGCGACAAGCAGCGCGATGAACACCATGCCGAGAACTGCGCTGAAGCACGCGAGTGCGGTCACGCGGATGCGCTCGCTGCGTGTGATGCGTTCCCGTGTGTCGGCGAACAAAGCACTCATTGCGACACACAACGAAGCAATCCGCGTGCCGCGACGTTATGGCGCGCTGCGCTGGCTCACACCGAACAGGTAACGGCGCCGTTACCGCGCGCGGCGCGCCCGAAACGCGTGACCGATGTGCGAGCGATCTGTGATCTGGCAGCGCAGGCTGCCGGATCAGGCCGGCGTTGGTGCGGGCGCTGGTCCCTTGCCTTTCTCGCCCTTCTCGCGCGGCTTCGGCTCGGCCGCAGGCGCGCCCGGCGGCGTCGTGTCCGGGCCCACCGTGGCTGCCGCGACCGGCAGACCCTCGTCCGGACCCTTGAACAACGCGTCGAACTCCTCGGCCTCGAGCGACTCCTGCGCGATGAGCTTCTGGACGACGAGGTCGAGCTTGTCGCGGTTCTGTGTCAGCACTTCATACGCGCGCTGACGCGCTCGCTCGACGATGTCGTGGACCTCGGCGTCGATGATCTTCGCGATCTCTTCGGAGTAGTTCCGCTCTTCCTGGATCTGCCGACCGAGGAAGATGAGCTCGTCGCTGCGGCCGTACTGGAGGGGGCCGAGCTTCTCGCTCATGCCGAACTTCGTGACCATCTGCCGTGCCATCTGCGACGCCTTCTCGATGTCGTTGCTCGCACCGGTCGTTGCGTCCCCGCCGAGGTGGAGCTGTTCGGCGACCCAGCCGCCGAGCGCGGCGGCAATGTCGTCCTCGAACTCGCGCTTGGTCCGCATGTAGCGGTCCTCCTGCGGGAGCGACCACGTGACGCCCATCGCCATGCCGCGGGCGACGATCGAGATCTTGTGGACCGGGTTGGTGTGCTTGAGGAGCTTGAAGCAGAGCGCGTGGCCGGCCTCGTGGTAGGCCACGATCCACTTCTCCTTCTCGGTGATCACGCGCGAGCGACGCTCCGGACCGAGCGCGACCTTCTCCAGCGCCTCCTCGAAGTCGATCTGACCGATCGTCTTCTTGTTGCGACGCGCGGCGAGGATCGCGGCCTCGTTCACGACATTGGCGAGGTCGGCGCCCGAGAAGCCGGGCGAGATCTGCGCGACGCGGAGCAGCTCGACGTTCTTGTCGAGGGGCTTGCCGCGGACGTGGACGTCGAGGATCGCGCGACGGCCCTTGATGTCCGGGCGGTCGAGCACGACCTGGCGGTCGAAGCGGCCGGGCCGCAGGAGCGCCGGGTCGAGTACATCTGGTCGGTTCGTGGCGGCGACGACGATGACGTTCGTGCCGGTGTCGAAGCCGTCCATCTCGACGAGGATCTGGTTCAAGGTCTGCTCGCGCTCGTCGTGCGAGCCGCCAAGGCCGGCGCCGCGCTGGCGGCCGACCGCGTCGATCTCGTCGATGAACACGATGCAGGGAGCGTTGCGTTTCGCCTGATCGAACAGGTCACGGACGCGCGACGCGCCCACGCCGACGAACATCTCGACGAACTCGGAGCCCGAGATCGAGAAGAACGGCACACCCGCCTCGCCGGCGACGGCGCGCGCGAGCATGGTCTTGCCCGTGCCGGGCGGCCCGACGAGCAGCACCCCACGCGGGATGCGCGCGCCGAGGCTCGAGAACTTCTCGGGGTATTTCAGGAACTCGACCACCTCGGTGAGCTCCTGCTTGGCCTCCTCGACGCCCGCAACGTCCTCGAAGGTCACCGTGGGCTTGTTGCCGATGAACATGCGCGCGCGGCTCTTCCCGAACGACAGGGCCTGGTTATTCGTGCCCTGGGCCTGCCGCATCATGTAGAAGAAGAAGCCGCCGATCAGGACCACCGGCAGAAGGCTCAGGAAGATCGAGCCGATGACCGAGAACGTGGCGCTCTCCTGCTGATAGTCGATGGTGATCTGCCGTGACGGATTGGCGGTGTTGTAGTCAAACAGGGCCTTCTGGAAGACCTCGTCCTTGTCCGGGAGGTTGGTCTGCTGCTTGTCCCCGTTGCCGAGCTCCAGCGTGGCCTTGTTCGCCCCCGTGACGATGGTCACCTTCTTCACCTGACCGCTGTTGATCTCCTGGATCGCCTGGGTGATCACCACGGTCGTGACCGAGGGGGTCTGCGAACGGTACGCGTACAGCAATGCCAGGCCCATCACCACCAGGAGAAGGGTCAGGATGCCGTTCTTGAAGATGCGGTTGTCTAGGTTCGTGGCCGGCCTCTCTCTGTGCCCCGTGGGCGCTGTTCTTTCAACGATGCTACCTGCTCGCGGTTACCAAGGGTCACTCCTAGGGAGTCCTCCCCCATTCGGAGCGCTCGGAGCGCCGATCGGCCGCTGGGCGGTGGTGGTGTGATCCCGGGGATCCACCGCACCATGTCGTCGACGAGGACGAGCGGCCACTGGTCGCGCTCGCGCGCAGGGACCTTCGCATCGGTGAACACGTCCTGCACCTTTGCTCTTCCCGGGCCGATCATCCGGTCACCTGGACGGCGACCGCGAACGACGACGCGCTCGGCGTCGACATAGCCGACATCTGCTTTCGCACCCAGATCCACGTCCAGCGCGATGCGCCAGCCGTGCCAATCCGCGGTTTGTCCGCTCTCGAGCGTGATCGGGCCATTTCCCACCGTGTTGTCCACCATCGGCGCCAGGCGCAGCGTCGTGTATTCACGAAGCGCTCGGCCACCGGGTAGGTCGAGCGTTTTCGAGCCGTCGGTGGACGCCGCGAGCTGCGCCAACGCCGAGCGGTGGCGCGCGGTGAGCCGCCGGCCGGTGCGCCGCTCCCACCAGAGCGCGAGGGCGGCCGCGCGCGCGTCGGTATCGCTCGGTAGGCGGTCGAGCGCGACGGCGTCGTCGCTCGCGACGGCACCGCTTGCATCGGCACGCTGGTCGCCCGCGGTATCCGGCGTATCGACGCGCTCGCTCGCCGTGGCACGGTTCGTTTCGGGGCTCTGAGGCACCGCATCGCCTTTGGTTGCTCCCTCCAACACCGCGGCTGCGCGCTGCGCGGACAAGTCCGCGACAGCGGCCGCGGAGTCGGCGAGCCGAGCGATCGCCTTGGCGATCTCGGGATTCAGCTTCGCAAGCTCCGGCAGCACGCGATGCCGGATACGGTTGCGTGCGAAGCGCAGCGAGCGATTCGTCGCGTCTTCGCGCGGCGTGATACCGGCCGCCGCGCATACCGCCGTCGTGTCCGCGCGCCCGATCGCGAGGAGCGGACGGACGATGCCGTCGCGCTCGGGCCGCATGCCCGCGAGACCAGCGAGTCCGGTGCCGCGCGAGAGGTGGAGAAGGACGGTCTCGGCCTGGTCATCGCGCGTGTGGCCCGTCGCGACCGCCGTCGCGCCGAGATCGCGTGCCACGCGACGCAGGAACTCGTAGCGCGCGTTGCGGGCCTCGTCCTCGTTCTTCGGCGCCGCATCCGCGCGCCCGACCCTCAGCGTCGCGCCAATGTGGTTCGCGAGCTCGGCGACGAACGCCGTGTCGGCCGCCGCCGCTCGCGGGCGCGCGCGATGATCGAAGTGCGCGACGTGGAGAACGAGACCGAACTCTTCTCTCAGCTCCGCGAGGATGAGGGATAGCGCGGTGGAGTCTGTGCCCCCGGAGACGGCGAGGACGAGCGGCCCGGGGCGCAGGATGTTGTGGGCGCGCGCGTACGAGCGGACAGTGCTGAGGACCCCGGATCGCGCGGTTTTCGCCAACGGTGGCTGGGGGCGGATTCGAACCGCCGACCGGGCGGTTATGAGTCGCCTGCTCTAGGCCAACTGAGCTACCCAGCCGCGAGCGCCCGAGATGTTCATTCTATCGGCGGAATCGCTGGGGATGCAGCGAGCCGCGCACGGAACTCGATCTCGGTGAGCTGGCCTTTCTCGCCATTACATCGCCGACAGGCGGGAAGCACGTTGTCGATCGAGTTGGTGCCGCCGCGCGACAGTGGAATCCGGTGATCTACCTCGAGGGGCGCGGCCTCACCGCGGTACGCACACCGACCTCCGTACCTCTCGACAAGTGCGAGCCACTCCGCACTCGTGAACTGCCCTACCGCGCGGCGAAGGCGAGCGCGATAGGCATTGCTCTTCGCACGGAGCACCTCCGGATGCGCCCGGTGGTAGACGGCCATCACCTGTTTGTGCTTCTCGCGGTGCCGCGCGTAGTACAGACGCTTCGCGGCACGCCGCTTCTCCGGATGCGCCTTGTTCCAGCGGCGCACTGCCTCGCGCGCCTTCTCCGGATTTCGCTTCATCCACTCGCGCGCGTAGGCGCGCTGTCGCTCCGGATCCTTGTACGCCACGTCACTCATCTAGCAAACACGCGACGTCGGTGCAATAGGACCGGCGGTAACCTGTCTGCGATGACCAGCGACCCGCGTGCGATCTGCGCCGAGTGCGGTCACGTCCGATCGTGGCACGACCGTGAGACGGCACGCCGCGCAGCGCGCACGGATCCCGGCATCGATCGTCCCTGTTACCGCGAAGTGGGCGGCACGCCGTGCCGCTGCAGCGGTTTTCGCGATTCCGGCGAGGTCGCGGTCGCCGCGACCGCCGCCCCGGCTCCAGCGGGGCTCTTCCGGAACGCGCTGCTGACTCTGGTGCTCATCGTTCTCGGGATCGGTCTGCTCTACGCGTACCGGTCCCAATCTCCCGCGCTCCAGACGGTCACCATCACGCAAGCGATCCAGGAGATCAACAGCGGCCAGGTCAGGCGGGTGACCATCGTCAGCGGCGCCAACAAGGCGACCTTGGAGCTCTCCAATGGAGAAAGGCAACAGACGAACGTGCCCGAGCGCGACGACGTCCTCCAGAAGGCGCTCTTTGACTACAACACCGCCAACCCGTCGCGGCAGATCACGATCGAATACCAACAGGAGAATCCGACGTTCTCGGTGATCGGCTCGATCTTCTTGAGCCTCTTACCTGTGCTCCTGATCGGTGGGTTCTTCTACCTCATGATGCGGCAGGCGCAACGGCGCTAACGCGCATCGCGCTCAGCAGCAAGACGCGCACGGAACTCGTCTTCGGTCATCGTGTGCTTGCGGAGGTTGCACCAGGCACATGCCGGCAGGATGTTCTCGATCCCGCCGCTCCCACCCCTCGCGACCGGGATCCGATGGTCAGGCTGAAGAGGACTGGAGGCGCCGCAATAGGCGCAGCGGTTCTCGTAGAACG
>JBKPCZ010000006.1:0-3829 GCA_046727665.1 Chloroflexota bacterium | reverse complement strand
CTGATCCTGGCCGCCGAGGGTCTGGCGGGATCGGTCGAGCCGGCCCGCCGGCACGCGATCTACACGGTGCTCCATCCGGCGACGGCGCCGGCGACACTCGCGGACAAGATCGTGTACGTCGCCGACCGGCGCGGTGGCATGCGCGTGGAACCGGTGGAGGTCCGCGCGCAAGACACGGCCCGGCGGCATCCGCGTTTCGCCGGCGACATCGAGCGCGCGATACCCACGGCGAAGCTGCTCGAGCACGAGGTGTTCGCGGGCCTGCCGTTCTCACCCGATGAGCTGGAGGCGCACCTCATCGCATGAGTGACTTCTTCCGGCTGCAGAGGCACATCGACGAGCTGTCGGCGATCGGTGCGCGCGACGGTGGGATCACGCGCCTTGGACTCTCCGCCGAAGAACAGGCCGCGCGCGATCTCGTCGCGTCCTGGTGCGACCTGCGGGGCGCGGCGATACGACGGGACGCGGCGGGGAATCTGTTCGCGCGTTTCCCCGGCGAGCGCGACAAGGACCCGGTCGTGCTCGTCGGCTCGCATCTCGACTCGGTGCCCGAGGGCGGCCGCTTCGACGGCGCGCTGGGCGTGATCTGCGCCGTCGAGGCGATCGAATCGCTCCTCGACGTCGGCACGCATTTCCAGCGGCCGCTCGAGGTCGTCGCCTGGGCCGACGAGGAGGGAGCGCGATTTGGCATCGGCCTGTTCGGCTCCGCCGCGGCGTTCGACCGCCTTCCCGCCCGCGCCGCGGAGCGCACCGATCGGAACGGCATCACGATCGCCGATGCCCTGCGCGCTCTCGGCGAGAAGGGCGATCCGTCGCTCGCGCGGCGCGATCCCCGCGAGATCGCCGGCTACCTCGAGCTGCACATCGAGCAGGGCCCGCGTCTGGCCGACGCCAACCGTGCCCTCGGGGTGGTGAGCGACATCGTCGGCATCGTGCACGGCCGCGTCACGGTGAAAGGCCGCGCCGACCACGCCGGCGCGACGGCGATGACCGCGCGCGCGGACGCGCTGCTCGGCGCGTCGGAGATGGCGCTCGCGCTCGAGACCGCCGCGCGCTCCCGCGACAACACGGTCGGGACGGTCGGGGAGATCAGCGTTCGTCCTGGCGCGAAGAACGTCGTGCCGGGCCAGTGCGTGTTCACGATCGACGTCCGCGCTCCCGATCAGGAGCTTATCGACGCGGTCATGGCCGATCTGAACGACGCGGTGAGGCGCGTGTCGGAGGCGCGGGGGCTCGAGACCTCGATCGATCTGTTCAACGCGGTGCCACCCACGGCGCTCGACCTCACGATGCGCGATCTGTTCTCGAGGGCGGCCGCGAGCGTCGGCGTCGAGGCGCCCTCTCTCCTGAGCGGCGCCGGGCATGACGCGCAGAACCCGCAGCTCGCCGGCGTTCCGACCGGCATGCTGTTCATCCGCTCGACCGGCGGCAGTCACACACCGCGCGAGTCCGCGCAGACCGTCGACGCCGCGCTCGCTGCCGATGCGCTGGCGTTCGCGCTTCGTCGCCTCGCGGGTTGACCCCGCCGCGCGCATGCGCCAGACGCGTAGACTCTACTCGCCAGTTGACGTGAACTGGCAAGCCGCAGCAGGGGAGAGGCGTTGTGGCGACGACTGTTGGGCAGTACCGCATCGGAGAGCTCGCCGCGAAGGTCGGGCTGACGGAGCGGACCATCCGCTACTACGAGGAACTCGGGCTCCTCGAGTCCGTCAAGCGTCTCGACGGCGGGGTGCGTGTCTACACCGATGACGACGTCCGCCGCCTCAAGTACATCGGCAAGCTCAAGATGCTCGGTCTCACGCTCCAGGAGATGCTCGAGCTCGAGCGCATGTACCGCAGGCATCGCTCGAACCGCAACGTACTGCCGCGGCTCGTCGAGCTCCTCGACGCGCACCTTGCCACACTGAACGACCGCATGAGCGAGCTCGCGGCGCTCCGCGACGAGATCCGCGCGTACCGGGAGCACGTGACGCAGCGACTCCTGGAGACGGACGATGAGTGATGTCGTCCTCGTCGGTGCGGCCCGCACGCCCATCGGCGCGTTCCTCGGCGGGCTCGCTCCACTCGCAGCGCCGAAGCTCGGCGCGATCGCGATCCGTGCAGCGCTCGAGCGGTCGGGCGTAGCGGCCGACCAGATCGACGAGGTCTACATGGGCAACGTCGTGCAGGCCGGCGACGGTCAGGCGCCGGCGCGCCAGGCCGCGCTCGGCGCGGGCCTGCCGCAGAGCGTTCCGTGCACGACCGTGAACAAGGTCTGCGGCTCGGGCCTCAAGAGCGTGATGCTCGCGTCGTCGCAGATCCGCGCCGGCGAGGCGCGATGCATCGTGGCGGGCGGCATGGAGTCGATGTCGAACGCGCCGTACCTCGCGCGCGGCCTCCGCACCGGGCTCGCGCTGGGGGAGCACCGCATCGAGGACGCGAACCTCGTCGACGGCCTCGTCGACGCGTACGGCGGCGGGCACATGGGCCTCGGCGGTGAGAAGGCCGCGGAGTGCTGCGCGCTCACGCGCGAGGATCAGGACCGGTTCGCGCTGCGGAGCTACGAGAAGGCCCTCGCGGCGCAGCGCGAGGGACGATTCGACGACGAGATCGTGACCGTCGACGTCCCCGGCCGGAAAGGCGCGGTCACCACCGTCGCGAAGGACGAGACACCGCGCGAGACGACGCTCGAAGGCCTCGCGAAGCTCGCGCCCGCGTTCAAACCCGCAGGGACGATCACCGCCGGCAACGCCTCGAAGCTGAACGACGGCGCCGCCGCGCTCGTCGTCGCATCGGCGGAGCGCGCGCGCGAGCTGCGTGCCGCGCCGATCGCGCGGGTCGTCGCCCAGGGGCAATACGCGCGCGAGCCCGAGCTGTTCCTGCTCGCGCCGAGCGGCGCGATCACGCGCGTGCTCGAGCGCGCCGGGTGGACGGTCGACTCGGTGGACCTCTTCGAGGTCAACGAGGCCTTCAGCGGCATCGAGGGCGTGCGCCGCGAGCTCGGGATCCCCGAAGAGAAGTTCAACGTCAACGGTGGCGCCGTCGCGCTCGGTCATCCCATCGGCGCGTCAGGCGCCCGGCTCCTCGTGACGCTGCTGTACGCGCTACGCGCGCGCGGCAAGCGACGCGGGATCGTGTCGCTGTGCCTCGGCGGCGGCGAGGCGGTCGCGCTCGCGGTGGAGACGCAGTGAGCGACGAGCACGTCCCGAGCGTGGGGCCGGTGATGGCGTTCACCGCCAAGCGCGCCGAGGTCGTGAAGTTCTACACCGAGATCGCTGGGTTGAGGGCCGACAAGCAGGGCGACGCGACGTGGCTCGCTGCCGACAATGCACAGCTCGTCGTGCACGACCCCGACGACCGCCAGACCGAGCCCGACGTGCGGGGGCAGCGCGGCTTCGTGGTGTGGTTCGGTATCGACGACGTCGCGGGCGCGTACGCGCGCGCGAAAGCCGCCGGCTGCGCGATCGGCGCATCTCATGGCGACTATTTCTTCGCTCGCGATCCGGATGGCCGGTACGTCGGGTTCCACGCGAATGAGGAGCACGGGCATGGGCACGGTCACGACCACTGAGACCGCGACCGGCTTCGATCTGGCGCTCACCGAGGAGCAGGAGCTCGCGCAGCGCACGGCGCGTGACTTCGCGCGCGAGAAGGTCTTGCCGCGCGCGCGCGAGATCGACGAGCGCGGGAAGGTGCCCGACGAGATCATCGCGGAGATGGCGTCGCTCGGCTTTCTCGGCATCTACGTTCCCGAGTCATACGGCGGCGCGGGCCTCGACGCGCTGAGCTACGCCCTTGTCAGCGAGGAGATCAACCGCGCCTGCGCGTCGACCGGCGTCGTCATGTCCTC
>JBKPCZ010000005.1:0-7490 GCA_046727665.1 Chloroflexota bacterium | reverse complement strand
GGGTGGATCGTCTCGAACTGCGCGTGCGCGATGGCCGCTTGAGCCACGGGCGGCAGGTCCTCGCGGGCGATGAAGCGGCACAGGTCATCGAGCAGCTCGGAGACGTCGCCTTCCGGCACCGGAATGAAGGCTGCCCCCCACGGTGTGTCGCGTCCCCGATCCAGTTCTGGCGGGTGCGGAGTGCACCGGCGATCTTCGACTGCCGCGTTCCTTCGAAGAGCCGACGATGGATCGCGCGAATGTTGTCGACGGTTATGTCGCGACCCGACGACGCGAGGCGGATGGATTCCTCGAGTGCGCGGACGTTGCCCAGGACGGTCCGGGCATTATCCGTTGTGTCCTCAGGGTCGAACTCCGCTTGCGCGAGCTTCCGATGCGAGAGCTCGAGCCCTTCGACACGTGACGACGCGACCGCCTCAGCGCGAAGGAGGCGTCGTGCGAGCGCCTCGAGGAGCTGCGTCTTCGGCGGGTCGTTGTTGAGGTGGCGCAGCTCGGACTCCGCTGCGGCGATGTCCTGGGTGATCTCTGCGGAGAACGTCGGAGACAGCTCCGCGATCGGCCAGCCCTTGAACGCGTAGTAATCGAAGCCCTCGCGGCCCCGGCGGCCACCAGACAGCGTGAGGCCGCCCGGCCAGTGCCGCCGAATGCCTTCGCCGGGACCCACGCGGTACGCCTCGAACCTCTTACGGGCCATCCTTGGACTCGCAACCTCCTTATCCAAGGTTAGCGCATCAAACTTGGATGTCGGGTGTAGAGACCCGAGACCTTTCGGCCGCCACCGCGGTACTCGACGTCCGCCGCGAAGCATGTCGCGGGCTTAGATTCGAGTGATGCTTCGGTTGGTCGCGTTCACGGCGATCTGGGTGTCCGCGTGCATGCCCGCGGGTCCACAAGAGCTGCAGATCCTCAGCAAGGGCGGCCCGGTCGTCGCGGTGATCGTTATCAACGACGCGGAGGTCGCGCGGATCCCGTGCAATGGAGGCGCCGTCCTCAGGCCGCAAGAAGGTCGCACGCCTGCGCTGCCGTGGAGGCTCAAGGTCTTTGATCAGCGCGCCGGCCGAACGATGCACAGCGAACGCATCACCGAGCTCCCACGCTGGCTCGTGATCTTCCAAGACTCAGCCGGCGTCTCCGCCTCGCCGATCCTCGGCCCCGTCGTGCCCTGCGCCGCGCCCTAACGTTCTCAGACCTGGCGGCGGATAAGTGACCCACCTACGGCGCGCGCATCGCCTCCGCCTCTTCGCTACGTCGGTTCGTCGTGATCCGCGGGTGTCCGCGAGTGGGACTCGTGAAGCATCTCGATCGCCTCATCCTTCCCGCTCCTCAAGGTGAATGGACACTGGCTCATCGCCGGCGGACAAGACTCCGCACAACTGAGCCAGGCGGTTCGGCCCAATGTCACCCGAATTCAGGCGCGCAGACGAGGCCTAGACTCCTCGCACTATCAGAAAACAGCTCGCCGTCGCCGCGCTTCTGGCGAGCGTCGTCACGGCATGCGGCTCCACCTCCAACGAGTCCCAACCCAGCGCTGCCGGGAAGCCGTGCGCCCAATCACCCGTCAAGCTTGATATGGACTTTCACGCGGTACCCGCGGCGGCGTTCTCGGCCGCTGCGGCCGTCCGGCAAGCAGACCAGACGCATGTCGTCGTCGTGGATCTGGTCGATCGCAGTGTGTGCTCGCTAGGCACGTGGGCGACGGCTGTCCCCGACGATGTATATGTCGACGAGGACCGAACGCTCCTCGTCGTCGATGGCAGCGGGACGTATGTGGTCCGCGACGGCGTGACCTTGAAGGGGCCGCGACAGCCGGTCTATCGGGCTATCTTCGCTCGCCGGGGTACCGAGACAAGGATCATCGCCTGGATCGACCGACGTGGGCCCTCCCAGATGTCTCAGACCAGCGGCCAGGGCATCTTCGATCTCACGGAGCCCGATCAGCCGCGCCAGCTCGCGGCGTTTGGAGGCTCACTCCTGGGCCAGTTGGACGACGGAACGATCCTCGTCGCGGGCGAGGTCACCGATGCGGCACTTCCGCTCAAAGCGCTCTCGCTCGACGGCACCGTGACGATCCTCGCGACCGTGTCGCCGGCGCGCTATGCGCTCGAGCTGCACAAGAAGCCTCGCCAGGAGGTCACGGTCGCCGTGCCTGGAACGGAGCCAGGGTTCAACGACGTCATCACCGTCGACCTATCGACCGGCACGCAGACGAAGACCGGCAAAGTCCCGATCGTGAGCAGCGAAGCAACGGGTCGTCCATCCCCGGACGACGCATTCGTGGCGAGAAACACGCGTGAGCTTCCGGTCGGTCTGCGCATTACAACGCGCTCGGGGAACGAGGTTCTCGCGATGCATGTGGCGACCCGTACCGGTGCGGTCTCGTTCCGCGGTTGGGTGCGACGCTGATCTCGTGACAGAGACCCGAGCTGTGCGGACACCGGGTTGGCGGCGCCGACGCGATAGCCCCTGCGGCCGGGTCTCGATGTATTCGCCTGGCTGATCGCGGTCGCTGTGCACCGTGATCGTGGTCCGACGCGAGGGCCGCCTGCCAGTGTGTCGAGGCCCGGCGCGTCCTCGGCGATCGACGGCCGCGACGCATCATCGAGACCGGACCGATAACGCGGTAACGGCTTCGCGGTCTCATCGTTCCCCGTGTACAGGACCACGCCTCTCGGGCAGAATCACGACAGCGTCGGGGAGCGTGGCGAGGAAGTAAGGGGGTTCGGGTGAGCCGACGCTGGTCACGTCTCCGCCTCGCGCTCCTCATCGCCCTCTTCCTGCTCGCTCTCTTCCCCAGCTTCGGTCCGCCCGCCCACGCGTCCCCCCGCGCGTCGGGCGTGATCGTCGCGAACGAGGTCGTGCAGACGCGGCCCGCCGCGCGCGAGCTCGGCGCGCTCACACGCCCGAGCGCCTTCCCCTCCGGCAGCGACGCCGGGGCCACGGGCGGCGACACGCTCCTCTTCACCTCGGAGGTCGTCGACGCCGGCCAGCTCTTCGATCGCGTCGGCGCGCACTGGATCGCGACGCCCGGCGCGGAGGAGTCGATCTACGTCGAGGTGCGCGTCTCGGAGGACGGCGCGACGTTCACCGACTGGTTCGCGCTCCCGCACGACGAGGACATGCGCGACGCCGACCGCAACGAGCAGTACGCGGGTCCCTACGCGTTCCCGGTCTCGCGCTACGCGCAGTACCGCGCCTGGCTCACCGGCGGTGACCCCGACGCGCTTGGCCAGATCGCGCTCACGTTCATGGACGTGAGCGACGTGAACGCAGGACCGGTCGCGCAGCTCATGAACGACATCACCGGCGCGTTCGCGGACATGTGGCACAGCTACGCCGACGCGACGCCGATCGGTGCGCAGAAGATCCTCACGCGACAGGACTGGGGCGCCGACGAGAGCCTCATGCGCTGGGTGCCCAAGTACCAGCGCGTGCAGAAGGCGATCATCCACCACACCGTCACCGATGACGGCGGCACCAACGTCGCCGCGACGATCCGCTCCATCTATTACTTCCACGCCGTCACGCGCGGCTGGGGCGACATTGGCTACAACTACCTCGTCGACAAGTTCGGCAACATCTGGACCGGTCGCGCCGGTGGCGACCACGTCATCGCCGGCCACGCGTACGGGTGGAACAACGGCTCGATCGGCGTCGCCGCGATCGGCGACTACAGCACCAGGCTGACCACGTCGACGATGCAGAACGGCATCGTGAACATCATCGCGATGAAGTTCCAGCAGTTCGGCATCCAGCCGTTCGGCGCGGACACCTTCACGCACCAGGAGCAGGCCGCGAACGGCACCTGGGTGAACGTCACGTCGAACCCGCCGAACATCCAGGGCCACCGCGACGCGAACTACATCGTGAGCCAGCACGGCGGCCAGACCGCGTGCCCCGGCAACGGGATCTACAACATCCTGGACGGCTTCCGGCGCCTGACGCAGGCCGCGGTCACCAACGGCTTCTTCCAGCTGCCGTACCTCGAGCCGAACATGCCCAAGGCCGCGTTCCCCGGCGCCGCCGTTCCGGTGGGCGTGACCGTCTTCAACCGCGGCGCGACGCCGATCCCGGCGGGCACCGGTCTGTCGTACCGGATCCTCCGGGCCGGCCAGGTCGTGACGCAGGGCGCGGTGACGGCCATCCCGGCGGCGATCGCGCCCAATGCCGCTGCGGCGGTGAACACGTCGTTCATCCCGCCCGCCGTGGGCAGCTACACGGTCCGCTGGGATCTGCAGACGAACGGGCAATGGTGGAGCTCGCTGTACAACACGCCGGTCCGCGACGTCGCATTCCGCTCCGCCGACTGGAGCGTCGACTGGGTGAAGGACAACGTGCCGATCAGCTGGACCGCCGGCGAGACGAAGATCATCACGGTGACGGCCACGAACGACGGCGGCCGCGTGTGGCCGGCGACGGGCACGAACCCGGTCCGGCTCGGTTACAAGTGGGTGAGCAACGCGACCGGCAACACCTTCCCGGGCGCGAACCGCGCGCCGCTCGCGACCGATGTCCAGCCGGGGCAGACGGTGAACATGGTCATCCCGATCACGGCGCCGGCATACCCGACGAACTACACGCTCTACATCGATCTCTATAAGGAGAACGAGTTCGCCTTCGCCGACAAGGGCGTCGCGCCTGACGACACGCCCACGGGCGTCAACGTCGACTTCAAGGCGCAGTACAACGTGCCGGTCGGCTCGATCCTCAGCGCGCCGGCGTTCACCGCGGGCCAGACCGCGAGCGTGCCGGTCACCGTCACGAACACCGGCACTGGGATCTTCCCCACGACCTCGTCGTTCCCGGTGAACCTCGGGTACCACTGGTACAACACCGTCGGCGCGCCCGTCGTGTGGGACGGCGCGCGGACGAAGCTCCCGGGCGACCTCGCGTCGGGGCAGAGCGTGAACCTCACCGCGCAGGTCGCCGCGCCGCTCACGCCGGGCACGTACTCGCTGCGCTTCGACCTCGTGCAGGAGGGCGTCGCCTGGTTCAGCCTCAAGGGCGCGGCCCCGACGGACTTCACCGTCACGGTCACCGGCCAGGTCGTGCCGGCGTACGGCGCGGGCTACAGCTCGGGCGTGCCGACCGCGCCGATCGCGGGCACGAGCACGACCGTTCCGGTCACCGTCACGAACGGCAGCAACTTCACCTGGACCGCGGCCGGCGCGACTCCGGTCACGCTCTCCTATCACTGGTCTACGCCCGCCGGCGCGACCGTGGTCTGGGACGGCGCGCGCACCAAGCTCGCGGCGGACCTCGCGCCCGGCCAGAGCGTGCAGCTGCAGGCGAACCTCGCGTTCCCGGCCGCCGCGGGCACGTACGTGCTCCAGTGGGACCTCGTGCACGAAGGCATCAGCTGGTTCAGCGGCAAGGGCGTCGCCCCCGCCGCGACGCAGGTCGCGGTGTCGCCGTACGTCGCGCCGTTCTACGGCGGCGCGTTCCTCGTCGACGACGTGCCGGCCACGCTCGCGCCGTCGGTCGCGACCACCGTGCCGGTCAAGGTCTTCAACCTGTCGAACTTCGACTGGGGCTCCGACGTGAACCTCAGCTACCACTGGTACGACGCGACGGGCAAGATGCTCGTCTGGGACGGCACGCGCACGACGCTCGCGGGCATGAAGGTGGGCGAGGTCCGCATCGTCCAGATGAACGTGACGACTCCGACCGCGATCGGGTCGTACATCCTGCGCCCCGACATCGTGCGCGAGGGCGTCACGTGGTTCTCGGACCGCGGGATGATGCTGCCGTCGCGCACGATCGCCGTGCAGCGAGCGCCGTACGGCGCGACCTATCAGGCACAACCGAACGTCGGCGCGGCGCTCAACGGCGTCGCGCTCGTGCCGGTCACGATCACGAACACCGGCTCGACGACCTGGCAGCCCGGAGCGTTCAACCTCGCCTATCACCTCTACGTGCCCAGCGGGAACGTCTACGTCTGGGACGGCATGCGCACCGCGCTGCCGGCGGCGGTGCCGACGGGCTCGAGCGTCACGGTGAGCGCGGCCGTGCGTGTGCCTGGTGTCGCGGGCGCCTACACGATCGCGTTCGACATGGTGCAGGAAGGCGTCACGTGGTTCTCCACCCAGAAGGTGCCCACGGGGAGCGTTACGCTCCAAGCACAGTGAGCATGCCTGTCCGCCTCGCGCTGGCTGTCGCGCTGTCTGTCGTCACCGCCTGCAGCAGCAGCAGCGTGCCCGTCACACCGACCGCTCCGACCTGGACGACGTTCGGCGAGCTCTCGCATCCGCGCGCGTACGCGACCGCGCTCGCGCTGCCGAGCGGCGAGATCCTCGTCGTCGGCGGCCTCGACCGCGACGATCCCGACGTCACGAATACCGAGAGCGAGCTGGTGAACGCAAAGACCGGCGCGGTGACCGTCCTGCACCAGCCACTGCTGGGGCGCCTGCACCAAACGATGACGCGCGGTGTCGGCGACCACGTCGTCGTCGCCGGCGGCGTGAAGTTCATGAAGACGTACTGGGATCCCGTGGACCGCGTCGACGTCTACATCCCGGCCGATCGGAAGTGGATCTCCGCCAGCCCGCTCATCGATGCGCGCTCAGATCACGCGGCGACCGCGATGCTCAATGGGAACGTGATCGTCACCGGCGGGAACCAGGGCCCGCGCCTCCTCCAATCGGTCGAGATCTACGACGTGAAGAACGATTCCTGGCTTCGCGGCGCGCCACTGCCCGGGCCGCGAACGCAGCACAGCGCGTTCACGCTCAGAGACGGCCGCGTGCTGATCGCGGGTGGGCTCGACGCAACCGGCAAGGCGACCGACACGACGTTCATCTACGACCCGCCCGCCGACCGGTGGTCCGAAGGACCACGGATGACGCTGGCGCGCGTGCAGCATGCCGCGGTGCTCCTCGCGAACGGCGACATCCTGTTCATCGGAGGCGATGGCGCGGCCTCAGGTTCGAGCGAGCGCTGGGTCGCGGACCTCGGCCGGTTCGTGACCTCAGGGACGCTCGTCGATCCGCGCCAGGGCGCGCAGGCCGCGGCGCTGCCGGATGGACGCGTCGTCCTCGTGGGCGGCATGCCGCCGCGCAACGACCAGTTCGCGCCGCTGCGCAGTGCGGAGATCTGGGACCCGGTGACCGGCCAGTGGAGCAGGCTGCCTGACAGTCCGACTCCGCGCGCCTGGCCGAGCATCCTCACGATCGGCGGTAGCGTCTATCAGGTGAGCGGCACCGGCGATGATGAGACTGCCTATCGCACCATCGAGCGTCTCACGGTCGAGTGAGCGCAGTGTCGCGCCCCATATACTCCGATGCGTATCCCATCGATCCCGTTGAGTACCGCCGCGCATCGCGGCGATCCCTGAGGAGGGACTTCACATGAGCTCCACGCGCTTGCGTCGCGCTGTCACCTCGACGCTCGCCGCCCTGACGCTGCTCCTTACGCTTGTCGTTCCGGCAGCCCCGGCTGCCGCGATGACCGGGACGATCACGGGAAGGGTGATCGACGCGTCCACGCTGCAGCCT
>JBKPCZ010000004.1:0-3851 GCA_046727665.1 Chloroflexota bacterium | reverse complement strand
CGGGCCGAGTGTCCTCGAGGACCTCGGACTCTGCGCCGCGCTCGAGTGGGTCGCCGATCGCGTGCGTGCGGAGACCGGCCTTGTCGTGAACCTACACCTCGACTGCGAGTGCTCGCAGACCTCCCCCGAGGTGGCGGTCGCGATCTTCCGCGTCGCACAGGAGGCGCTCACGAACGTGGTGCGGCATGCGCGTGCGACGCGTGTCGATGTCCGGCTCGCGACCGATGGCAGATCGCTCGAACTGTCGATCTTGGATGATGGCAGCGGCTTCGACCTGGAGGCGGCGCGGGCCAGCCCGACCGCGAGCATCGGCCTCTTCGGGATGGCCGAACGTGTCGCGCTCGTCGGCGGCACCCTGAAGATCGAGTCGAGCCCGGGACGTGGCACGCGCATCCGTACGACCGTCCCGATCGGTGAAGGGGTGTTCACATGATCCGTATCGTCCTCGCCGACGATCACCAGATCCTGCTCGCCGGACTCAAGCGGCTCATCGATAGCAAGGGTGACATGGAGGTGGTGGCGACCGCCACGGACGCGACGACCGCCATCGAGGCGGTCCGCGCGCATCGGCCGGACGTGGTCGTGCTCGACATCTCGATGCCCGGAGGCGGGCTCGAGGTCGCGCGCCGCGTCCGGGAGATGGACCTGCCAACGAAGATCGTGATCCTCACCATGTACGCCGAAGACCGATATGTCATGGAGGCGGTCCGGCTTGGTGCGGCCGGATACGTTCTGAAGCGCGCCGCGGACACGGAGCTCATCGACGCGATACGCGCCGTTGCGGCTGGAGATGCATATCTCACGCCCGCCGCTGTTCGACTCCTTCTCGCGACGCAGCAGAACGAGACCGGCCGCACCGAGCCCGCGCTCTCGCCGCGCGAGCGCGAGGTGCTGCGCTTCACCGCACGCGGGTTCTCGAACCTCGAGATCGCGGAGCGTCTCTTCGTGAGTCCGAAGACCGTCGACACCTACCGGTCGCGGATCATGGCCAAGCTCGACCTGCATCGGCGCTCCGAGCTCGTCGAGTACGCCTTGGGCCACGGCCTCATCGAGTGATGTCGGTCGGGATGATGAAGCAGGTACACCGCATAGCCGACGGGCGCGTGTTCTGTCCGAGCGCGAGACGAGAAGTTGACTTCGAGCGCTGCCTGGGGTGCCCGCTGCTGAAGGACATCGACGTCGACTCGCGCCACCCGAAGGTGGTGTGCCGGCTTCCTGAAAGCGGAAGCGTCGAGGCCCGACCTCCCCTCCACGCATGATCAGCGTCGCGCACCTCGCGAGCGATCGCTACGCGGTGCGCATCCGCGACCACGAGCTCGTGACGGATCAGCCGGTCGACGGCGGCGGCGATGACTCAGGTCCGACCCCGACCGAGCTCTTCGTCGCCGGCCTCGCCGCGTGCGTCGCGTTCTACGCGGGCCGTTTCCTGCGCCGGCACGTCGAGACCTCGGTCCCGTTTTCCGTGACCTGCTCCTACGACATGAGCGCCGACCGGCCCTCGCGAGTGACCTCGGTGCGCCTCACGCTCGACCTGCCGACGATGCTCGACGACGACGTGCGCGCCGGCCTGCTGCGCGCGGCCGAGCACTGCACGGTCCACAACACACTGCGGATGCCACCCGACGTGGATATCTCCGTGCGCGATGCGTTGCCAAGCGCCACCGCGCTGCGCTAGCTAGCGGATCACCTCGCGCGTGGGGTCGACGACCTCCTCGTCGCCGCGGCTGGCGCGAAAGAACAGACGCGCGGTGAACGTCCCGACCAGGATCGCAACAGCGACCGCCAGCAGGATGCCGGCGGTCACGAGCACCACCGTGAGGGTGTCGATCTGCGCCATGGAGGGATGGTGGGTCGCCCCCCCGGTGCGGAGGTAGGGCCAAAGGTCACAACTCTGTGGGCCGGCGGCGTTTCGTGGCCGCAGCAGGGCTGTTCCGCCCGCCGGGACAGGACCGTGCGGCCGCCGGTTTTGGTCCGGCCGACACTGTTTAGAGCCACGGCGCGCACGCAAAGTCCGAGATGAGAAGGAGGTCTTCCGAAGAAATGGCAAGCACTCGGATCGCAAAGGGCACGGTCGTCGCCGACCCGCCCCTCGCTCGGTTCCTGTTCTCGGACACGCGCATGGCCCCGGTGTGGCTCCTGGTCCGCATCTACGTGGGCTGGGCCTGGCTCGAGGCGGGGTGGCATAAGGTCCAGGACGTCGGCGCGACGTCGAACTACATCTACGACGGCGCGGGCATCCTCGCGTTCTGGAAGCGCATCGCGGCGATCCCCGCGGCACCGGCCAAGCCGGTCATCACCTACGACTGGTACCGCAACTTCATCCAGTTCCTGATCGACAACCACGCTGAGGTCGTCATGGGCAAGGTGATCGCGTTCGGTGAGACCGCGGTCGGCCTCGGACTCATCTTCGGTGCGTTCGTCGGCGTCGCCGCCGTCAGCGGCGCGTTCATGAACCTCAACTTCATGCTGGCCGGCAGCTCCAGCACCAACCCCGTCATGCTCCTGCTCGGTTTCCTGCTGGTGCTCGCCTGGAAGACGGCCGGCTACATCGGGCTCGACCGCTTCCTGCTCCCGCTCCTCGGCACCCCTTGGAAGGCGCCCAAGGTAGAAGTGCGAGCCGCAAGTCGCGCCCCGGCCACGGTGTGACCGCACGCACGACTCTTCGCCATGGGAAGAGCGGAGCGATCCGCTCTTCCCGCGCGTCTGCCCCTGTGACCGTGCTCGTCATGAGCAAAGATCCGGCCCTTCGCGAGGGCTGGGCTCGTACGTTCGAGGGCATCGGCATGCGAGCGATGCGCTGCGCGGGCCCGGAGACCACGTCGTGTGCGCTGGACGACAACGCGCGGTGTCCCCTCCACGAAGACGCCGACGTCGCCTTCTACGATCAGGACAGCGTCACCGCCGAGCTCGCGGTCAGGCTCCTGACCCTCCCGCGAACGCTGCCTATCATCCTCGCACGCGACCGCGTGACCCCTGATGGCGGGCACGAACCGGTCCCGGTCCAGCTGCTCGACCTCCGCGACGAGGGAGTGCACATCCCCACCCGATAATCGGCGGGTGAGCGGAACGGAACCTGGCGCCACGCGGACCGGCTACTCACGGCGCCTGCGCATCGCGGCGGTTGTCCTTCCGTCGCTCCTCATCGCCGGCCTCATGGCGCTCGACTTCTTCCTGCTGGAGCGGTTCCTTCCCGCGGGCATCTCGCATCTCGTCACCGTGATCGTCGGGGTCGCCGGCGTCCTCGCGTTCTCGTCGGTCATCTTCGCGCAGCTGGCGAGCCTTCAAAGCCGCGACCGCGCGAACACCGAGCGACTGCGCCACCTCGCGGCCGCGCTCGAGCAGAAGCGCCTGCAGCTGCAGGCGGTGAACAGAGCCGGGCTCGCGCTCACCTCGGAGCTCGATCGGGATGAGGTCCTGCAGCGGGTCGCTGACCAGGCGCGCGCCGTGGCGAATGCGAAATACGCGGCGCTCGGCGTGTTCAACGACGAGGGGACCCTCGAGACGTTCACGACGTCAGGCATCAGCGCGAAGGAGCGCGAGCGGATCGGACCGCTTCCGCGTGGCCTCGGCCTTCTCGGTCACCTGCAGCAGGAGCGCCGGCCGCTGCGGCTGCGCGACCTGCATGACCATCCCGCCTCGGTGGGATTCCCGAAGGACCATCCACCGATGCGCAGCTTCCTCGGAACGCCGATCCTCCTTCGCGGCGAGCCGCTCGGCAATCTGTATCTCACCGAGAAGCAGGGCCAGGACGAATTCACGCCTGACGATGCCGAGGCGCTCGAAACGCTCGCGGCGCAGGCCGCGATCGCCATCGAGAACGCTCGCCTCTACGAGCAGGTCGAACGCATCTC
>JBKPCZ010000003.1:0-5661 GCA_046727665.1 Chloroflexota bacterium | reverse complement strand
GCGCGATCCAGGACACGCAGTGGCTGCGTTTCGAGGTCGGGGACATCGTCGCGGACGTTCCTCCGCGCTGCGACGCTGTGACGATCGTCGACGTGCTCTACCTGCTTCCCTTCGATCAGCAGGAAAGCGTGCTGCGCAACGCGGCCGCCGCGCTCGGCGAGGGTGGACCGCTGGTGGTGAAGGCGCAGGAGCGCCGACTCGACCCGCGCTACGCGCTCACCTATGGGCAGGAGCTCATCACCGTGAGCCTGGGTCTCACGAAGGGCGGCCGCGAGCGGTTCTTCTTCCCGTCGCGAGCCGAGGGCGTCGCGATGTTCGAACGCGCCGGATTCGTCGTGGACGTCGTGGAGATGCCCAAACGCATCTACACCGATGTCCTCTACCTCGCGCGAAAGGCCCCGACGAAGTCGTGAGCGCGACATAATTGGCGCGGATGCAAGACGACCTGCGCACGCTCGCCGACGAGATCCGCGCCTGCACCGCGTGTCCCCTTCACCGCAGCGCTCGGCAGGCCGTGCCGGGCGAGGGAAGCGCCGAGTCGGGGATCTTCTTCCTGGGCGAGGCGCCGGGGTACAACGAGGATCTCCAGGGACGGCCGTTCGTCGGAGCCGCCGGCCAGCTGCTCGACGAGCTGCTGTCGGACATCGGTCTCGACCGGAGCAAGGTCTTCATCACCAACGTCGTGCGTCACCGGCCGCCGGAGAACCGCGATCCGCTGCCGGAGGAGGTCACCGCCTGCGACATCTGGCTGCGCCGCCACCTCGAGGTGCTGAGGCCCCGAGTGATCGTCACGCTCGGCCGGCACGCGATGGGGAAGTTCCTGCCCGGTGAATCCATCTCGCGCATCCACGGACGGCCGCGGCGGGTCGACGGGTTGCTGATCTTTCCCGTGTACCACCCGGCCGCCGCGCTCCATCAGCCCGCGCTCCGTGGGGCGCTCGCTGGAGACTTCGCGGCGCTAGCGCTGCTCCTGGCGCGAGAACCGGTCGCGCAGGAGAAGCCGGCGGAGAAGAAAACTGCGGATCAGATGACGCTCTTTGGCAACTAGAGGGCTGCGCGTGATCCCGCTCGGCGGGGTCGGCGAGATCGGCAAGAACATGCTCGCGATCGAGCAAGGGAACGACATCATCGTCGTCGACGCCGGACTCATGTTCCCCGACGAGGAGATGCTCGGCATCGACCTCGTCATTCCCGACATCTCGTACCTGCGTCAGAACCGCGCCGCGGTGCGCGGCATCGTCCTCACGCATGCGCACGAGGACCATATGGGGGCGCTGCCGTACGTGCTTCGCGACCTGCCGGAGGTCCCGGTCTACGGCACGAAGCTGACGCTCGGGCTCATGCGCACGAAGCTGCGGGAGCACAAGCTCGCCGACAAGGTGAACGCCGTCGAGATCGCGCCCGGAACGCCGTTCACGGTCGGTCCGTTCGAATGCGACTCGTACTACGTGTGCCACAGCATCCCCGACGCCGTGGGACTCACGATCGAGACGCGCTACGGCACGATCGTGCACTCCGGCGACTGGAAGTTCGACCACACCCCGGTGGACGGGAAGCAGACCGATTTCGCCCGGCTGTCCGAGATCGCCGCGCACGGCGTGCTCCTGCTGCTTTCCGACTCGACGCGCGCGGAAGTGGCCGGCTACACGCAATCGGAGCGCCACGTCGGGGACCTGCTCGACACGATCATGTCGCGCGCACCCGGCCGGGTGATCACGACGACGTTCGCCTCGAACATCTCGCGGATCAAGCAGATCGTGGACGTCGCCGCGGCCTGGGGCAGACGCACGGCGATCATCGGGCGCTCGATGGAGAACTACACGCGGACCGCGCGCGAGCTCGGCTACCTCGCGTTCCCCGAGGGCTCGCTCATCCATCCCAAGGAGATCGACAGACTGCCCGACCACGAGGTCTGCATCATCACCACCGGGAGCCAGGGCGAGCCGACGAGCGCGCTGTCACGCATGGCGCTCGGCGACCACCGCCACGTCGTGGTGAAGGACGGCGACACCGTCGTCATGTCCGCGACCCCGATCCCGGGCAACGAGGAGCTCGTGAGCCGCACCGTCGACAACCTCTTCAAGCTCGGCGCCGAGGTCATCTACGACGCCGGCGTGCGGCCGCACGTGTCCGGCCACGCGAGCCAGGAGGAACTGAAGCTGCTCCTCAGCATCCTGCGACCGAAGTACTTCATCCCGGTCCACGGCGAGTACCGCATGCTGGTGCGCCACGCCCGCATCGCGATCGACCTTGGCGTCGCCGAGGGCAACGCGTTCGTCATCACCAACGGCGACTCGGTGGAGATCGACGAGCGTGGCGCACGCCTGGGCGAGAAGGTCACCTCCGGCGTCGTCTACGTGGACGGCCTCGGCGTGGGCGACATCAGCCAGTCCGTCATGCGCGACCGCTGGTCGATCGGCAGCGACGGCATCTTCCTCGTCGTGCTCACGATCGAGCGCCAGACCGGCACCGTCGTGGCGGGGCCGGACATCGTCACCAAGGGCTTCGTGCCCGAGGAGGACGCCGCCGACATCGTCGAGCGGACCCGGCAGCGCATCCTCGACGGTCTCAAGGAGGCCCAGACCGGCGAGCACCTCGCGGAGCTCGCCACCCTCCGCGACTCGATCCACGACAGCGTTACCGCCTACCTGTACGAGCGCACCAAACGCCGGCCCATGGTGCTCCCGGTGATCATGCAGGTATGAGCGCGCGCCGGGTCTCGCAGCGCCGGCCACAGCGCGGCGCCGTCCCCGCGGTCGATCCGCGCATCCGCAACGAGGTCGGCGCGATCGCGCTGCTCGCGTTCGCGGCACTCTCGATCGTCGCGCTCATCGCCGATCAGGGCACGGTCCTGCACTGGTGGCGTTCGCTCCTCGTGTCGCTGCTCGGGTGGGGCGCGTTCGCGGTACCGTTCCTGCTCGCCGCGCTCGCGGCCGAGCTGTGGTTCGGTCTCATGCGGCGCAGCGCGATCATCCCGATCGCGGGCGGCACGGTGGTCTTCGTGGCGCTCCTCGCGATCGCCCAGCACTATCAGCGCGGCGATCCGGACCTCGGCGCCGGCGCCGGCGGCATCGTGGGCGCGACCATCGCGAAGGTCGCGACCGGCGCCTTCGGCGACGTCGGTGGGCCGATCGCGCTCATCGCGCTGCTGCTGGTCGGCGTCGTCGTGGCGGCCAACCGCACGCTCGGCGACTTCATTCGCCCCGCCTGGGAGCGGCGCGCTGCCCTGCGCGCCGGCGTCAGCCTCCCCGGTGGGACGGCGACCAGATTCGCTCGAGAGGTGGACGAGCCGGAGCCAGAGGCAGCCGAGCCGGCCGCGCCCCTGCGGATCAACATGCCCGTCGAGCGCCCCAAGGCGGTCGCCCAGCCCCCGAAACCGCAGCTGCGGCTCCTGCCGCCACCCGAGACGGACGGCGAGGCCTCCGCACCGGACGGCGCGTTCACTCCCTCGATCGCCGGGCTGCCGGACAAGAACGTCGCGGTCGAGGGCGTGCTGCACGCCAAGGCCGACCGCGTGTGGACGCTGCCACCGCTCGACCTGCTCGGGGTAGGGGACGCGGGCCATGCCGGGACCAGCAGCGAGATCCGGAAGAGCGCCGAGGTGATCGAGCAGACGCTCGCCCACTTCAACATCACGGCGAAGGTCGTCGAGGTCACGCCGGGTCCCGTCGTCACGCGCTACGAGCTCAAGATCGCGCCCGGGGTCCTCCTGTCGCGCGTCGAGTCGCTCAACGACAACCTCGCCCTCGCGCTCGCGGCGCGAACGCTGCGCATCGAGGCGCCGATCCCCGGAAAGAGCGTCGTCGGCATCGAGGTCCCGAACCTCGCGGTCGGCCTCGTGTCGCTGCGCGACGTCGTCGAGACGGCCATCTTCCGCGGCTCGCCGTCCAAGCTCACCGTCGCGCTCGGGCGCGACGTCGCGGGCGCGCCGATCGTGCTGGACCTCGGCGCCATGCCGCACCTGCTGGTGGCGGGACAGACCGGATCGGGGAAGAGCGTGAACATCAGCTCGATCCTCTGCAGCCTGCTGCTGAACGCGACGCCCGACGACGTGCGGCTCCTCATTGGGGACCTCAAGCGCGTCGACTTCACCGCGTTCGGCGACGTGCCGCACCTGATCGCTCCGGTGATGACCGATGCCGAGAAGATCCTCAACGCCCTGTTCTGGGTGGTGGGGGAGATGGACCGCCGCTACCGGCTCTTCGCCCGGACGAGCTCGCGGAACATCGGCCAGTACAACGACAAGCACACCGGCAGCGACCGCATCCCCTACGTCGTCCTCGTCATCGACGAGCTCGCCGACCTGATGCTCCAGGCCCCGATCCAGGTGGAGAAGCAGATCACGCGCGTCGCTCAGCTCGCGCGCGCGACCGGCATCCACCTCGTCCTGGGAACGCAGCGCCCGTCGGTCGACGTCATCACCGGCCTCATCAAGGCGAACATCCCGGCTCGCATCGCGTTTGCTACCGCGTCGGCGGTCGATTCCCGCACCATCATCGATATGACCGGCGCGGAGAAGCTCCTCGGACGTGGCGACATGCTCGTCCTGCGGCCCGACCTCGCGAAGCCGATCCGGGCGCAGGGCGTCTACGTTTCGGACCAGGAGATCCAGCTCATCAGCCGCCACTGGACCGTGCAGAGCGGCACGTCCTACGACCGGCACCCGAAGGTGCTCGAGGGACCGGATCGGCTGACGCGTCGCGAGTCGGACGCGGAGGACATCGAGGACGAGCGTTACGAAGAGGCCGTCGAGATCATCCGGCACGAGGGCAAGGCGTCGGTCTCGATGCTGCAGCGCAAGATGACGATCGGATTCGCTCGCGCCGGCAGGCTTATCGACATCATGGAGCGCAACGGCGTCGTCGGGCCGGACCGCGGACCGGGGAAGTTCCGTGAGGTGTACGGCTCGTCCGACTCGGGCGAGGCGTAGCGATGGCTCGGCTCGGCGAGACGCTTCGAGCACAGCGTGAGAAGAAGGGCATCACGCTCGAACAGGCCGCCTCCGATACCCGTATCCGCGAGAAGTTCCTGAAGGCGCTCGAGGACAGCGATTACCAGACGCTGCCGGGCACCGTGTACACGAAGGGGTTCCTGCGGAACTACGCCGAGTACCTCGATCTCGACACCGAAGAGACGGTCGTGCAGTTCCATCAGGAGCGCGACCAGCCCGACGCTCCACGGTCGTTCAAGCCGATGAATCCGATCATGCGCCGCAGCCTGATCTTCACGCCCGCGGTCTTCGTGCCGGTGATCGTGCTCGCGGGCATCGTGCTCTTCGTGAGCTATCTGTACTACCAGTTCGTTTCGTTCGCGGTACCGCCGCGGATCGACGTCACCGATCCGCCGTCCGACGCGATCGCGCAGAGCGCCGACTTCGTCGTGAAAGGGCGCACCGTCCCCGATGGCCGCGTCACCGTGCAGGTCTTTCCGGGCCCGCTCACTGTCGCCGACATCCATCCGGACAGCGACGGGACCTTCGCCGTCAACGTGCAGCTGAATCCGGGATCGAACCACATCGTCGTCGAGGTGCTCGATGTGACCGGAAAGGTCGGACGTGCGTCGCGGACCGTGCGTCTCGAGACGGTCGCGAGCTCGCCGGCGCAGCCGGTGATCATCGTCGAGGAGCCGGCGAACGGCGCGACCTACACGAATGCGCCCGTG
>JBKPCZ010000002.1:0-8454 GCA_046727665.1 Chloroflexota bacterium | reverse complement strand
GATGAGCCGCCCCTTGGTGAGCGGGCGCAGCAGCGCCAGCACCTTGTCGAGCGACTCCGGCGTGTGCGCGTAGTCGACGATCACGCTGAACGGCTGACCGCCGTCGACGCGCTCCATCCGGCCGCGGACCGCCGTCGCGCGCTGCAGCGCCTCGCGCGCCTTCACCAGCGGCACGCCGGCCGCGGCGCCCGCGGCGATGGCCGCGAGCGCGTTGTGCACGTTGAAGCGGCCGACGAGCGGCAGCGCGACCTCCACCGTCTCGCCGTGCGATTCGACGCGCACGCGCGATCCGCTCGCGTCGGCCGCGAGCACGGTGCCCTGGATGTCGGCGTGCGCGTCGATGCCGTAGGTGATGACCTTCGCGTCCTTCGCTCGATCGACGAGGTACTGCCAGTGCGGGTCGTCGGCGTTCAGCACCGCGGTCTTCGGCACGCCCTTGTCCGCGCCCTGCGCGAGCATGTCGAAGAGGATCCCCTTCGCCTCCAGGTAGCTCTGCAGCGTGCCGTGGAAATCGAGGTGCTCAGGCGACAGGTTGGTGAAGACCGCGATGTCCACCTCGCAGCCACGCAGCTTGCGGAGCGCGAGCGCGTGGGAGGTCGCCTCGAGCACGCCCCACGTGCCGCCGGCGACCAGCAGCTCGGCGAAGAACTCCTGGATCTCGACCGCCTCCTGCGTGCTCTGCCGCGTGTCGTTGGTCCAGACGTGGTCCGTGACCTTGAAGTCCACCGTCGTCGCGAAGCCGGTTCGCTCGCCGGCCGCCTCGAGGACGTCGGAGATGAGATGCACCGTCGTCGTCTTGCCATCGGTGCCGGTCACCCCCACGAGCTTCAGCTTGCGCGTCGGATGCTCGAACGCCTCTGCCGCGAGGTCGGCGAGCGCCGCGCGGCTGTCCGCGACCACGGCGACCGGAACCTTCGAACGCAGCTTGTGCTGAGCGACCACTGCGACGGCGCCCCGCTTCACGGCGTCGGCGACGAACTCGTGCCCGTCGCGGTGGAACCCCTCGATGGCGACGAACAGCGTCCCCGGCGCGGCTTTGCGCGAGTCGTATGCGACGGCGCGCACGTCGAGGTCCTCGGCGCCGTGCGGCACGGGGACCTTCGCGCCCTCGAGCAGCGGACCGAGCTTCAACGCCGGCTATCCACGCACGCGGCCGACGAGACGCAGCGCCGTCGTGTACGCCGGCTCCGCCAGAAGATAGGCGCGATAAGCGAGCGAGCGCGGCACCGTGTCGTGCGCGCCGGCCCACCGCCGCACGGTGCCGCCGAAGCCGCGCTTGAAGAGGTAGGGCCCGTACATCGGATCGTCCTTTCGCTCGACGTCGACCGGTATGCCACCGAGGTCGAAGCGCTTCGCGCCGTCGCGCTTCGCTCCGATGATGCACTCCCACACCAGCGCGTACGCGGCGTGGCTCTTGCGCGCCGCGTCGTTCGTCGCTCCGGTCTGGTAGACGCTGCGCTCGCCACAGCGCCACGTGAGAGCGCCCGCGACCGCCGCGCCGTCGACATAGGCCAGGCGCAGCGTCGCGAGACGCGCGTCGATGAGCGCCCGCCACACCAAGTGGTAGTACTCCCAGGTGCGCGTGATGAAGTCCGCGCGGCGGCCCGTGAGCGCGTAGAGGTCGTAAAAGGCGCGCAGCCCAGCGTCGTCGCTCACCTCGCTCACCGAGACGCCGCGCTTGGGTCCCTGCCGCACGCTCCAGCGGGTGTCCTTGTCCATCTGCGCGAGCAGCGCGTCCTCATCCGGTCCGAGATCCAGCTCGAGCGTCGCGAGCACCGGTTGGATGTCCTGGGACGAGCGCGTGAAGCCGGCCGCGCGCAGCGGCTCGCCGGCGAACTCGGGCGCGAGCTCGGGATCGACCTTCAGGAATACCGCGCGGCGCTCCCGCGCGAGATCCGCGAGCCGCGTGAGCGCGCGCACGAGGCCCGCGCTGTCGTCAGGCGCGACGATGGGGCCGCGGGGCACGTAGGCGATGCGCTGCCCCGCGAGCGCGTCCTTCCAGAGCACGAGCGCCAGGGGCAGCGGGTCACCGATCCGAACGTATTCCGCCTGCCAGCCCTGCCGTTCGCGCACCGCGGCCCAGACCGAGGACTGCAGCACGTGACCCCACGGCGAGCGCGCCGCCGCGTCGTCCCAGCCGTTCGGCGCATCCATCACGCGGCCGAGCGCGCGAGCCGCCGTCGAGCGGCCAGCTGCCACAGCGGGTAGAGGAGTGGCCGCACCGGCGTCTCCAGCGCGCCGATCCACGTCACGACCTCGCCGCCGAAACCGAGCTTGAAATTCTCCACGCCCGCGAGCGGATCGTCGGCGCCCTCGGCGAGGCCGTACATGTCGTACCGGCGGGTCCCGAGCTGACGCATGCGCAGCATCGCGCGCCATTTGAGCAGATAGAACGGACGCGCCTCACCGTGCGCGCCACTCCAACCGCCGTACAGCTCCCACGCGCGGTCGGCCATCCGGACCAGGAGCAGAGCGCCCGCGTCGTCCTGCCCGACGCGCGCGAGCATCATCGTCGCGCGTTCGCCGAACGCCGCGAGCAGCCGCTCGAAATACTCACGCGAGCGCAGCGCGAAGCGGTCGCGCCGCGCGACCGCGCCCAGAACGGCGAGGAACCGATCGAGGTCGCGCGTCTCCTCGGTCGCGACGCCGTCGCGCTCGGCCTTGTGGATGTACTGACGTGTCTTCTTCTTCATCGCGGCGAGGAGCGTCGCGTTGTCCATCGCCAGGTCCATCAGCAGCGTGCGCCGCGGCTGAACGAACACCGGCGAAGCGCGGACGCCGGCGCGAGCCAGGCTCGCGCGGAGCGTCGGATCGTCGGCCGCTTCCGGATCGCACAACAGGCTCGCGCACCGCTCCCGCGCGAGCGCATCACGCACGGCGGCGATCGCCTCGGCGAGACGCTCCGGCGCGACGAGCGGACCGCGCGGCGCGTAGGCGACGGACAGTCCGAGCGGAAGCGGCCGCAGCAGCACCAGCGCTATGCCGCCGCCGTCGAGCACGAAGCGCCGGATGTCCCAACCCATCGCGGCTCTGAGCTCGGCCCAGGCGGTGGATTGCAGGACGTGCGGCTGCCCGGTCGCGACGGCCAGCTCGTCCCAGCGCTGGACGTCCTCGGCGGTCGCCGCCGTCGCCCTCAGGCGATGTCCCCGCGGATCACGCGGCGTCTTTGCCGGACGCTTCTTTGGCCGGCGTTTCTTTGCCCGGCAGCTGACGCGCCGTGAATGTGCATTCCGGGTAGCGCTCGCAGCCGTAGAAGAGCGAACGCCCGCGGCCTCGGCGCTGGACCAGCTCGCCCTGACCGCACAGCGGGCAGACCACGCCGGTCTTCACCTGCGTCTTCTTGATGTACTTGCAGTCCGGATACCCGGTGCAGCCGATGAACGGACCGTAGCGGCCGCGACGGCGCGCCAGCGGCTTGCCGCACTCCGGGCACGACTCGCCCTCGATGATCTCGAGCTGCGGCTCCGTCTGACCCTCGAGCGGCTCGGAGTAATCGCACGCGCCGGGCGGCTGCGGCTCGCCCTTCTTGGTCCTCTTGAAACCGGTGCAGGAGTAGAAGCGACCGAAGCGGCCGAGCTTGATGATCACCGGCCGTCCGCACTTGGGACAGGTGCGGTCGGTCTTCTCCTCGGTGATGTCCGACTTCTTCACCGACTTCGTCTTCTCCTCGACGAGCTTGATGAACGGCGTGAAGAAGTCGCGCACGACGGGGACCCACTCGGTCTCCCCGCCGGCGATGCGGTCGAGGTCGAGCTCCATCCGCGCGGTGAACCCGAGGTCGACGATGTCCGGGAAGTGCTCCTTCAGGAAGTCCGTCACGACGAAGCCCACATCCTCGGGAACGAGCGCGCGCCCGTCCTTCCGCACGTACTTGCGGCCGATCAGCGTGGAGATCGTCGGCGCGTACGTGGACGGGCGGCCGATGCCGTGCTCCTCGAGCGTCTTCACCAGCGATGCCTCGGTGAAGCGCGGAGGCGGCTGCGTGAAGTGCTGCGCCGCGTCGAGGCCGAGCAGCTTCAGGTCCTCGCCGGGCGTCACTTCGGGCAGCGGCGAGATCTCCTTCTCCGGCTCGTCGGTGCCCTCGGCGTAGATGCGGAGGAAGCCGTCGAAGGTGACGCGGCGCCCGTTGGCGCGCAGAACGTACGCGCCGGCGTCGACGTCGAGGCGCGTGTTCTCGAACCGCGCGGGCGCCATCTGCGACGCGAGCGTCCGCTGCCAGATGAGGGTGTAGAGCTTCAGCTGGTCCGGCTTGAGGAACTTCTTCACGTACGCCGGCGCGCGCGACAGGTCCGTGGGCCGGATGGCCTCGTGCGCCTCCTGCGCGCCCTTCGACCGCGTCTTGTAGTGGCGCGGCTTCTCGAGCGCGTACTCCTCACCGAACTCTTTCGCGATGACGCCGCGCGCCTGGCGCAGCGCGCTCTCGGCGACGTGCAGCGAGTCGGTCCGCATATACGTGATGAGACCGACCGGCATGTCGCCAAGCGACACGCCCTCGTAGAGCTGCTGCGCGAGGACCATCGTGCGCTTCACCGAGAAGCCGAGCTTCCGCGATGCGTCCTGCTGCAGCGTCGACGTCGTGAACGGCGGAGCCGCGTTCCGCGAGCTCTCGCGCTTCTCGAGGCTCTTCACCACGTACTTCGCGTCGGCGAGGGCGGCGCGATGCTTCTCGGCGGCCGCCGCGTTCGCGATGTGCAGCTTGTGTCCCTTGTGCTGGATCACCTCCGCGGTGAACTTCTCGTCGGCGTGATTGGCGAGGAGCGCGTCGATGCTCCAGTACTCCTCGGCCGTGAACGCCTGGATCTCGCGCTCGCGGTCGACGACCAGGCGCAGCGCGACGGACTGGACGCGGCCGGCGGAGAGTCCGTAGCGGATCTTCTTCCAGAGGAGCGGCGAC
Source organism: Chloroflexota bacterium (assembly GCA_046727665.1). Lineage (GTDB taxonomy): Bacteria > Chloroflexota > Limnocylindria > P2-11E > P2-11E > CF-39. The sequence continues at coordinate 3,560 of JBKPCZ010000002.1, read as the reverse complement.
ATCGTGTACCCCACCAGGCGATCGACGACCCGGCGCGCCTGCTGCGCGTTCACCAGGTCCTGGTCGATGTCGCGCGGATGCTTGAACGCGTCGGCGATCGCCGCGGGCGTGATCTCGTGGAAGGTCACGCGCCGAAGCTTGTTCTTCGCGCCGCCGATGACGTCGGCGAGATGCCAGGCGATCGCCTCGCCCTCGCGGTCGAGGTCGGTGGCGAGCCAGATATGCGGAGCGGACTTCGCCTCGCGGCGGAGCAGCCGGGCGTGCTTCTCGGAATCGTCGGGGACGACGTACTCGGGCTCGAACGTCTCGAGGTCGATGCCGAGCTTGGATTTGGGCAGGTCGCGGATGTGGCCGTACGAGGCTTCCACCTTGTAGCCATTACCGAGCATCCGTTCGAGGGTCCTGGCCTTGGTCGGTGATTCGACCACCACCAGGTCTTGTTTCGCGTCCGCCAATCCCGCCGCCTTTCACATAACGAAAAGCGCCCTCACGGGCGCCCTACCGCTCCTACCACTTTAAATGTACCGGCTAGAGGCCTTCTTCCCCGGGCCGGCTGCCGAACCGTTGCCGTCCCGTTCTTTCGGCCTCGCTCGGTCGCTTAGAGCAGGTCCTCGCGGTCCTCCCGCCGGAGGTGATCTACGACCTCCTTTACCTCCTCGGCATGCTCTTTCGAGGCCACCAGCAGGGCGTCCGGCGTGTCCACGACGATGAGGCCCTCCACGCCCACCAGGGCGACGATCTTCCCCGGCGCCCAGGCGTAATTGTCGCCGGCGCGCACGGCCACGTGGCCGTCGGTCGACCAGTTATCGGTGCGCTGGACGATCGACGCGAGGCGGGTCCAGCTCCCGACGTCGTGCCAGCCGATGTCGGCCGGGACGACCGCGACGTTCTTCGCCCGCTCGAAGATGCCGTAATCGATGGTCGTCCGGTCGGTCTCCTCCCAGACCTCGGCCAGCACCTGCTCGTAGCGCGGCGTCCCCACCGCGTCGGCCAGGGCGTGCACCACCTTGGCCGTGGCGGGAAGGTGCTCCTCGAACGCCCGCACGATCTCGGCGACGCGCCACACGAACATCCCCGCGTTCCAGTAATGCCCGCCCGCGGCGATCATCTTCTCGGCCGCCTCCTGTTTGGGCTTCTCGATGAAGCGCTTGACCGCATGCACCGGGACCGGCGCCTTCAGGTCGAGGCGGTCCCCCGCCTCGATGTATCCGAAGCCGGTGTCGGGACCCTCCGGCTCGACGCCGAGGGTCACGAGATTCCCGGCCTCGGCCGCGGTCGTCGCGGCGATGAGCACCTCGCGGAACTTCGCGCGCCGCTCGATGACGTGGTCCGACGGGAGCACCGCGACGACCGCGTCGGGATCGAACGCGTGCAGCGCGGCCATCGCAAGGCCGATCGCGGCGGCGTTGCCGCGCGGATACGGCTCCACGACGAGATGGTCGATGCGCAGCTCCGGGAGCTGCTCGTGGATGAGCTCGCGATGCTCGGGTGGCGCGACGGCGAAGATGCGTTCGAGCGGGATGATCTCCACCACCCGGTCGACGGTCTCCTGCAACAGCGTGCGCTCACCGGTCAGCTGGAGGAACTGCTTGGGTCGATCACGACGCGAGAGTGGCCAGAGCCGCGTGCCCGCACCACCCGAGAGGATCAGCGCATAGAGGCGGGGCAAGATCCCTAGCGCCCGAAGTAATCGAGACGCATCGCCTGACGGACCTCATGGATGGTCGTGGCCGCCTCGCGCCGCGCGCGTTCGCTTCCGGCGGCGAGGATCTCGTCCACCAGCCTGGGCTTCGACGCGAGCTCGGCGCGGCGCTCGCGGATCGGCGCGAGGAAGCTCTCCATCGCGGCGAGTAGCCTGCGCTTCACCTCGATGTCGCCGACCTTGCCTTCGCGATAGCGCGCCTTGAGATCGTCGACCTCGGCCTTGTCCGGATTGAACGTGTCGTGATACACGAACACCGGGTTCCCCTCGACGCGACCGGGTATGTCCGCGCGCACGCGGTTCGGGTCGGTGTACATCGACATGACCTTCTTCTCGACCGTCCTCGCGTCGTCGCCCAGATAGATCGCGTTGTCGAGGCTCTTCCCCATCTTCTCCCGCCCATCGATGCCGGGAAGAAGGCCCATGTCCGGGATCAGCGACTCCGGGACGGGGAAGACCGGCGCGAAGAGCTCGTTGAAGCGCCGCGCGATCTCGCGCGTGAGCTCGATGTGCGACTCCTGGTCCCGTCCGACGGGAACGAGGTCGCCCTTCACGATGAGGATGTCCGCCGCCTGCAGCACGGGATAGCCGAGCAGCCCGTACGTGGGCTGCGCGAGTCCGTGGTCGCGCAGCTGGTCCTTGAGGGTCGGGATCCGCTGGACCCTGGGAACGGAGACGAGCATCGAGAAGTACAGGTGCAGCTCAGGGATCTGGGGCACGAGCGACTGCAGGAAGTACGTGACCTTCTCCGGATCGACGCCGACGGCGAGGTTGTCGATGACGTCGTCGCGGATGTTCTGCTCGATCTCGGCCAGGCCGTCGAGCTTGGTCGTGAGCATGTGGTGGTCGGCGACGAGCAAGAACGTCTCGTACTCGTCCTGCAGCTTCACGCGGTTCGCGAGCGTCCCCATGTAGTTGCCCACGTGCAGCCGGCCCGTCGGGCGATCGCCCGTCAGGATCCGCTTTCGCGTCTGCTTGGCCGCAGGCGCGGTCTTTGGAACGCTCACTTCCGCGGTCATGGGACCGTCATCCTAACGTGCGCGCCAGCTCGTCGGTCACCAGTCGGGCCATCTCATCGCGGTGCCCGACGAAGAAGTGATCGGCGCCGCGCACCTCCGCGACGCGTGCCTGGGGCAGACGTTCGCGCAGCTCCGCGGCGCTGCCGAACCGGTCGTGCTCCGCCGCGACGATGAATGTCCCGTCGGGGACCGGTGGCAGATCGTGATCGCGGCCGGTGACCGAGCGGAGCGGCAGCCCGACAAGTACGAGCGCGTCCGCGCGCGCACCGCGCGACGACCACCGCAGCGCCATGAGCGCGCCGAAGCTGTAGCCGACGAGACCCACCCGCAGCGCCGGAGCGATTCTCCGCGCATGCGCCACCGCGGCGTCGACGTCATCGGCTTCATCGCGCCCGCCGGTCCATGCGCCCGCGCTGGCTCCGACGCTTCGGAAATTGAACCGCAGCGCGTACCAGCCCCGCTCCGCGCAGGCGCGGGCGATACCGGCGACGAGGGGATTGCGCATCTCGCCGCCGTGCGTCGGGAGCGGATGCGCGATGACGACGATCGCCCGCGGCTCCGCGTCGGGCACCCGCAGCGTGCCTTCGAGCCGCCCGTCGATGCGCTGCGCTTCTTCCCTCATCCAAGAGAGTGTCGGGGAACCCCGGCGCGACGACGTTGTATAGGCTTCCGAGATGCGCGCAAGGGCCGCCGGTATCGCGCTGCTCGTTGTCACGACCGTGGCTTGCACGGCCGGCCGCCCCGCTGCAGAGACGTCACCCGCGCCGTCGAGCTCTGCGCCCGCGGCGACCGCGTCGACCGCGCCGACGCCGACCCCGACGATCGCCGCATCGCCGCAG
>JBKPCZ010000001.1:0-8267 GCA_046727665.1 Chloroflexota bacterium | reverse complement strand
CTCGGCCAGGCGAGCGGCGAGGCCGGGACCGCGCGGCGACTCATGTTCGTGGACTGGCCGCTCGAAGACCGCCACCGCCGGACCCTGGTGCCTCGACTTGCCCGCTACATCGACGTCCGCGACGCGGAGCGGCCGCGCTCGCTCAGCGGTGATGCGCTACGACGCTCGCTCGCGGCGCTCGCGGGTGGCCCATTCCGGACCCGGCCGGCGTTCCTGCCGCAGCCGTGGGGTGGCCGCTGGGCGCGTGAGGTGCTCGGGGTCCGTGAGTCCGAGCCGAATGCCGGACTCGGGTACGAGCTCATCGCACCGGAGAGCGGCGTGCTCATCAGCACATCCGCCGATGACGCGAGGGAGGACCACGTCGAAGTGGCGCTCGAGCTTGTGCTCGCAGAGCATGCCGACGCGCTGCTGGGCACCGACGTCGCACGCCGCTTCGCCGGAGCCTTCCCGATCCGCTTCGACTACCTCGACACGGTCGGTGGCGGCGATCTCTCGGTCCACACCCATCCGCGCGAGACGTACATGCGCGACGTCTTCGGTCTCCCCTACGCGCAGGACGAGAGCTACTACGTCATGGTCACTCGACCGGGCGCGCGCATCCACCTCGGACTGCGCGACGACGCCGACGTCGACGCGTTCCGCGAGGCCGCGCGACGTTCGCAGGACGACGGCGCTCCGCTCACGATCGAGCGCTTCGTGAACGCGCTACCGGCGCGGCAGCACCAGCTCTATCTCATCCCCGCCGGTACGCCGCACGGGAGCGGCGAGGGCAACGTCGTGCTGGAGATCAGCGCGACGCCGTACGTGTACAGCCTGCGCCTGTACGACTGGATGCGCGCCGGCCTCGACGGTGCGCCGCGATCGGTGCAGCTCGGTCACGCCTTCGCGAATCTCGACGTGCGGCGCCGCGCGACCAACGTCGCGAACGAGCTCGTGCCACGCGCGGCACGCGTGCGCAGTGGACCTGGCTTCGCGGAGTACGCGATCGGCCGTCACCCGGAGCTCTTCTTCGCGGTGCACCGCCTCGATGTCGACAACGTCGCGGATGACACGACCGATGGCCGCTTCCACGTGCTGAACCTTGTCGACGGCGACGAGATCGTGCTCCGGACCGCGTCCGGGCGCGAGCACCGCCTCGCGTACGCGGAGACGATCGTCGTGCCCGCGAGCGTCGGCGCCTATTCGTTGGTGCGCACCGGCCGCTCGCCGGCGAAGGTCGTGAAGGCCTTCGTCGCGTGAGCTCGCGCGGAATCGTCGGCGCGCTCGAGATCGGCGGAACGCATGTCACCGCCGCGCTCGTATCGCTCGACGAGCGTGCGGTGGATGCCACGGGGTTGCGCCGCCGCGACCTCGCGGCGGATGGCACGCGCGACGAGATCCTGCGATCGATCGTCGGCGCCGCGCGCGGACTCGCGCGCCCCGATGTCGCGCGCTGGGGCGTGGCGACGCCGGGTCCGTTCGACTACGCGAACGGGATCGCGCTCATCCGGGGCGTCGCCAAGCTCGACGCGCTCTATGGCGTCGACCTGCGCACGGAGCTCAGCGCGGCGCTCGCCGTGCGACCGCAGGACGTCGTGTTCTTCAACGACGCCGACGCATTCCTCATCGGCGAGGCGTGGACCGGCGCAGCCCGGGGTCACGAGCGTTCGATCGGCGTGACGCTCGGGACCGGGCTCGGGTCGGCGTTCCTCGAGCGCGGAGAGATCGTCGAGAGGGATGCCCGCGTGCCACCCGAAGGCCGGCTGGACCTCGTCCTCTTCCGCGGCGCGCCGGTCGAGGAGACGCTGTCGCGCCGCGGGCTGCGCGCGGCGTACGGCGGCGATGGCCCGGACGTCGCGGAGATCGCGCGACGGGCCAGCGCTGGCGAACGCCATGCGGCCGAGATCCTCCAGCGGTTCGGCTCCGCGCTCGGCGAGTTCCTTGCGCCGTGGGTGGAGCGCTTCGCGCCGACCTGCGTGGTGCTGGGCGGCTCGATCGCGCGCTCGTGGGAGCTCTGGTCGGACGACTTCCGTGCCGCCTGCTCGCCCGACGTGGACCTCACCTGGTACGGCGTCGCGGAGCATCTCGACGAGGCGCCGCTCCTCGGCGCGGCGTACGCCGCGGCTCGCGCGGCCGGGCTACCCCTCCGCGAGCCAGTCGAGGGTGACGGCGGCGGTCCACGACTGGTCGGGTGACCCCAGCGGCTCGGCGGTGAACGGCTCGAAGTACTCGGCGAAGCGCGACTCCGGACGGGCGAGCAGCGCGAGGTTCGCCTCGCGCAGGCGGGCCGCCTCGGGTTCGAGCCCGTGGGCGCGCAGCCCGCACCAGAGCAGCCAATTGATCACCGGCCAGGCCGGGCCGCGCCAATAGGCGCGAGGTCGGAACTCAGGCGTCGTCGCCCCCGTGCTGAGCGCGACCGGAAACGCGAGGCCCGCGGCGCCGGCGAAGTCCGGGCCGAAAATGCGATCCGCGAAGTGCCGCGCCTCGGCTTTGGTCAGGCTCGGCACGAGCAGCGGGCACAGACCCGCGCTCGTCACGCAGCGGATCGGAGCGGCGGCGCGCAGATCGAAGTCGAGCGCGAGCTCGAGCCGGTGGTCCCAGCAGGCTCGGACCGCCTGGGCCGAGCGCGTCGACCATTCGGCGATGTCGGCGCGGTCGGCGTCAGGCGCGTCGGCGAGCTCCGCGATCCGCGCGAGGGCGTCGTTCGCCGCGACGAAGATCGCGCTGCACTGGACGTCCTTGATGAGGAACGGATGCGCGCGCTGCACGACCCCGTCGTCGTACTTCGCGGCGCGCAGAAGTCCGACGAGCCACAGGTACCGGTCGTACTCCGCCTTGGTAGGGCGCTCCGCGGCGTCGACGAGACTGGTGTCCGTCCGCGGATAGGGCGGGAGCTCGCCGACCTCGATCCTCGCGAGCGCCGCGTCCCAGCGCGGCGTGTTGTCGGTGCCCTCCCAGGGGTGGTACACGCTGATGAGGCCGGAGCGCTCGGCGTCCCGCCGCTCCACGAGGTAGCGGTGCCATGCCAGCAGCTTCGGGTACAGCCGGCGAGCGCGCGCGACGAGGGCGCGACGCACGCCCTCGCCGACGTGCTCCTCGCGTGCGATCGCGAGGATCCGCCACACGGCGATCGCGTGCATCGGCGGCTGGATGATCCCGCTGGTCGCGACCGCCTTCGGCGCCGCGTCGATCTCGCGCGAGCCCCACAGGTCGGGGCCCGGCCAATACTCGGGGACGTTCGGGTCGAAGACGATGTGCGGGAGCCGGCCGTCCGCCCACTGCGCCTCGAAGAGATGCTCGAGCTCCCCCATCGCGCGCCCGGGATCGAGATGCGCGAGGCCGATCGCGATGAACGCGCTATCCCAGCTCCACTGGTGCGGATAGAGGCGCGGCGCGGGCTTCGTCCACCCACCGACGTCGTTGGCGTGAAGGACCGCGGCTGCGGCGGACCAGAGATCGGTGTCGCGCGGCGACGCGAAAGCGCGGGCGGGGGTCGCGCTCAGTGCGGGGCTGCGACGGCTTTGCCGGTCGTCTCGTCCATCCAGCGGATCTTGTGCGGCTCCGGCGCGAGCTGAACGGTCTGGTCGGGCTTGAAGACGTCGTCGGCGGGCGCGACCACCTTCAGCAGGTCCTTACCGACCTGCACGGTGAGCAGCGTGTGCGAGCCGAGCGGCTCGGCGACGATCAACCGACCGCGCATTGGACCCTGGCCGATACGAATGTTCTCCGGGCGTATCCCGAGAAGCAGCGGCTTGCCGTCCATGCCGGGTGGCCCCTGGACCTCCCAGCCATCGCCGACCGCGTTGCCGTCGCGCGCCGTTGCCTTCAGGAAGTTCATCGGCGGCGAGCCGATGAACGAGCCGACGAAGACGGAAGCGGGACGGTCGTAGATGATGCTCGGCGTGTCGACCTGCGCGATCTCGCCGTCCTTCATCACGGCGATCCGGTCGCCCATGGAAAGCGCCTCGATCTGGTCGTGGGTCACGTACACCGTCGTGCGCTTCACGTCAGTGTGAAGGCGCTTCAGCTCCGCACGCGCGTGCAGGCGCAGCAACGCATCGAGGTTCGATAGTGGCTCGTCCATGAGCAGCACCGGTGAGTCCGTGACGATCGCGCGCGCGACCGCGACCCGCTGGCGCTGGCCACCGGAGAGCTGCGCCGGATAGCGGTCGAGGAACGGCTCGAGCTGCAACAGCGCGGCACCCTGCTTCACGCGGCGCTCGATCTCGGGCTTCGGCTTCTTCCGCATGCGGAGGCCGAAGGCGATGTTGTCGTAGACCTTCATGTGCGGGAACACGGCGTACGACTGGAAGACCATCGCGATGTTGCGGTCGCGCGGCGGTAGGTCCGACACTTCGCGGTCGCCGATGCGGACGGTGCCGCCGTCGATGCGCTCGAGGCCGGCCAGGCAGCGGAGGAGCGTCGTCTTGCCACAGCCCGAGGGCCCGAGCAGCACCATGAACTCGCCGTCGCGGACCAGCAGGTCCACGCCCGGCAGGGCCACCGTCTTCCCGAACACCTTGCGGACGGACTCGAACGAGACGCTCGCCATCGCTACCTCCCCGGGCCCCACAGGTTGAACAGGTACTTGCGCATGAACCAGATGAAGAAGAGCGACGGGATGATGAGGAAGAACCCGCCGGCGAACTTGAAGTAGAGCGGCGACTGATTGAGGCTCGCGACGACGAGCGCCGGCAGTGTCCGCTCACGCAGCGTGAGGATCGTCGCCGCGAAGACCTCGTTCCACGACGTGACGAACGCGAAGATCGCGGCCGCGGCGAGGCCGGGCAGGGTGAGCGGTAACGCGACGCGCAGGAACGCGCCGAGACGAGACGTGCCGAGCGTCTGCGCCGCTTCCTCGAGTTCCCGCGAGACACTCGCGAAGACGCCGGCGGTCACTATCACGACGAACGGCAGGACCATCGCGCTGTGCACGATGATCACGCCGATGAGCTTGTCGTAGAGGCCAAGGTCGATAAATGTGACGGCGAGCGGGATCGCGAGGATGGCGATCGGGAACATCTTCGACGACAGGACAGCGAGCTGGAACGCGTCCCGCCCCGGGAAGCGGAAGCGCGATAGCGCGTACCCCGCCGGCGTGCCCAGCGCCAGCGACACGACAATCGTGCCGAGCGCGACGATGACGCTGTTCTTGACCGAGTTGAGCACGCCGCTGGATCCAACGAAGAACGCCATCGTTTCGGTCGAGAAGCGCGTCGGGAGGAGCGGCTTCGGATACTCGAAGACCGCGACCCGCTCGCTGAACGCGGCGACCGCGATGAGGTAGATGGGCACGAGCGTCCACAGCGCGAGGATGACCGCGACCGTGTAGAGCGCGATCCTGTCGAGCAGCACCCGCCGTTGGAGCGACTTGCGCTGGGTCGACGCCGTGGCGGCGCTCATCTCGGCGCCTCCGCCTCGCGCACCCTGAAGATCCGCAGGTAGAAGATGACGATGGTCATCGTCATGACGAGGATGAGCCCTGCCCAGGCCGCGGCGAGGCGCGGATTGAAGAGGTTCGCGTACGCGTCGTACGCCTCGTACGCGAGCACGGGGAACTGCCGTCCCGCGAGCGCGAGGACGACCGCGAAGGTCTGGAACGCGAAGATCGTCCTGATGATGAGCGCCGATTGCAGGCTTGGACGCAGCAGCGGCAGGACGACGAGGACCGTGCGCTTCCAGCGCGACGCGCCGAAGAGCTCGGCCGCCTCGAAGTAGTCACGCGGGATGAGCTGCAGCCCCGCGAGGAGGATCACGAGCACGATCGCGGTGGCGCGCCACGACTCCGCCACGACGATCGCCATGAGAACGAGGTGGAGGTTCTCGTATGAGAGATAAGCGATCGGCTCCTTGATCAGACCGAGACCGCTGAGGATGGTGTTCAGGTACCCGGTGTCGCTGAAGATGGAGAGCCACACGATGCCCGCGGCGAGGTCTGAGATCGCGAGTGGGATGGCATAGATGTAGAGGAAGATCCCGTGACCAGGGAAGCGCGAGTTGATGAGGAGCGCCATCGCCATAGCGAGCGTGAGCTGGATCGGGACAATGAGGACGAGGAGCTTCGCGGTGTTGGTCAGCGCATCGACGAATGCCTGGTCGTGCACCATCCGGTCGTAGTGCTCGAGCGAGAACGCGCCGTTCTCGGCCTGGATGGACAAGAGGAGCGCCTGCGCGACGGGGACGAGGATGAGCAGCGAGAGATAGATGATCGAGGGCGCGAGCAGTCCGAGCGGGAGGGCCGCGTCCGACCGCGCAACCCGCGCGGGGAACGGCAGCGCCCTCCCGGCTCGAACGGCCACTAGGTCACTTCACCTGGCACGGCGACGTGCCGCTGTCGGGGTCCGGCCGCCAGCATGGGGCCTTCGCGTCGGTCATGATCTTCTGGAGGTTCGCGCCCTCCTCAGTCAGGACCTTCGTGATGTCCTCGCCTTTCACGACGATCCGCTGGAACGTGTTCTTCTGCACGTTGTTGAAGTCGCCGCCCTTCGTTCCGAGGCCGATGGGCAGGAGCGCGACCTTCGCGTCCTTGTGCTTCAGCTGCTTTTGCACACCGTCAGCCTCGATCTTGAGGTACTGCGGCAGGTCGGCTGGCATCGCCTTGTCCAGGACCGGGAAGAACGCGACCGCGCTCAGGACCTTCGCCTGAGTCTCCGGCGTGATCATGTAGTCGATGAACGCCTCGGCGCCGCTCTTGTTCGGTGAGCTCTTGGGGATCGCGAAGCCCGCGATCACCGACATGTAGTAAAGACCCTTCGGCCCCTTCGGCGCCGGTGCGGCTTGGAAATCACCCGGCTTCTGCTTGAACGCGTCGATCAGGCGCGCGACGTGGTCGAGGCCGACCCAGACCTCGCCCGAGAGCAATGACTCTTGCATGAAGTCGATGTTCAGGGACTTCGCGTTCATGTACTGCCAGAGATCCTTGACGTCGCCCCACATCTTCGCGGCGTCGGCTGACTTGTACGTCGTGACGAGTCCGCCGGTGTACGAGGGGTACAGGTATCCCTGGATGATGCGGTGGTACAGGCCATTGGGACCCGCGGGGATACCGCAGCGCTTCGAGCCGGACTTCTCCGCGATGTTCTTGCACCAGTCGCGGAGCTGTGTGTACGTGAGGTCGTCGACGTTCGCTCCGGACGGCAGGTACTGCAGGGCCTGCTTGTTGACGCCAAGGATGTAAGTCGCCTGCATGGACGGGATGTAGACCTGCTTGCTCGTGCCGATCTTCCCGAGGTCGAGCAGCTCGGCAGCGATCCCACGATCCTTGAGTCGGTTCGCGAGCGGCGTGAGGTCCTCGAAGATGTCCTTGTCGGGACCGACGAGCGCGCCGAAATCGCCGTGCTGGCCGAGGACCGCACCGACCTGCCCCTTGCCGGTCTTCGCTTCGGCCTGGATGCGGTCGTTCCACGGACCGATCTCCGAGCCGACGTACTCGACCTTCGCTTTCGTGAACGGATCGAGGATCTGCTTCTGCACCGCCTCGCGCTCGGTCACGTTGTTGAACTGCGTCGAGAGCAGGACGAACGGTTCGCTCGAGACGGCGCCGGGACTGCCGGTCGCAGCGCCTCCGGTGGTTCCGCCACCCCCACCGCACGCACCGGCGATGATGCCGAGGGCGAGGGCTAGGGCCGCGGACGCTCGTAGGTGTCGCATTGATCTCTCCCCCCTTTCCGAACTCTCGGGACTATATCTCTCAATACGACAAGGCCGCCTGCAGCAGTTCACCGGGACGCCTGAGCGCCTCGAATGCCTCGGCTGCCCGTTCGACCGGGAACGCCACGCGCGGCAGCCCGCCCAGCACGACCGCGCGGCGCCGCACGAGATCGACGCCGAAAGACCGCAGCCGACTGATCTCCCAGCGCGGATGGAGGTTGCCGATCTGGCCCGACCGGATTTCGACGCCGTTGTGGTGGAACTCGTCGCCCAGGAACAGACCGGCGGCTTCGCCCTGATAGAAGCCGACCGCGACGACGGTGCCGCGCCGGCGCACGACGCGGATGGCCTCGTGCAGCGCGCGCGTGCTGCCAGAGCATTCGAACGCGACCGGGATGGCGTCGGCGCCGAGCTCGCGCTTCAGCCGCAGCGCAACGTCTTCCGCGGCGGCGTCGAGCGGGACGAGGCCGAGCGACTCGGCGATCGCGAGGCGCTGCGCCAGACGATCGACGGCATAGACGGTGGCCGCTCCCGTCGCGCGCGCGACCTGCGCGAGGATGAGCCCCACCGGGCCACAGCCGAAGACGACCGCGGGCGCCCCCGCGTGCCGCTCCTCGGCGTAGGCGACCGCGTTGACG